>SDZE01000570.1 GCA_004173095.1 Bradyrhizobiaceae bacterium | reverse complement strand
CCGTGATAGCTTTCCCCCATCGCTTCTGATTCGCCGGACTGCGCCTCAACCGCATGCTGCATGACCCACACAGCCTGGCCGCCATGGCGGAGACGCTCGCCTCGTCCGGGGAGTATCGCATTCTGCGCCGGCTGGTGCCGCGCAGCACCTTTGCGGATCACAACGGCGCGGCGGTCAAAACCGGCATCCTGCTCGACGTCGAAACCACCGGGCTCGATCACCGCAGCGACGAGATCATCGAACTGGCGATGATCAAGTTCGACTATCTGGCGGACGGCACCATCATCCGCGCCGGCGACGTGTTCACCGCTTTCAACGAACCCTCGAAACCGATCCCGCCGGAGATCGTCGAACTGACGGGGATCACCGACGCGATGGTGGCCGGGCATCGCATCGACATCGATGCCGTCGCCGCCTTCATCGATGATGCGGTGATCGTGATCGCGCACAATGCCGGCTTCGATCGCAAATTCGCCGAACGCCTCTCGCCGCTGTTCGCCAGCAAGCCATGGGGCTGCTCGCAGAACGAGATCGACTGGCGCAAGCACGGTTTCGAAGGCGCCAAGCTCGGCTATCTGCTGGCCGGCGCCGGCTATTTCCATCAAGCGCACCGGGCCATCGACGACTGCCATGCGCTGCTGGAAATCCTCGCTTTCGAACTGCCCGCGCTCGGCACCTCGGCGCTCGGCGCACTGCTGGAGCGGGCGCGGCGCAAGACCATGCGGGTGTGGGCCGAGCAATCGCCGTTCGACCTCAAGGACGAACTCAAACGCCGCGGCTATCGCTGGAGCGACGGCTCCGACGGGCGGCCGAAGTCCTGGTATATCGATGTCGACGAAGGCCAGGAGGCCGCGGAAATCGCATTTCTGCGCAGCACCATCTATCTCCGCGAGGTCGCCCCCCGCGTGCAGGCGCTGAGCGCAACGGTGCGCTATTCGACGCGGGTGTGACGCGATCCGTGCTCGCTGATGCGCAATCTATTTCAGGTTGCATGGTCAGTTTAAGCAATCTAATGTGACAGACATCGGTCCTTCCTATCAAGGAGTGCTGGATGTCAGGCTCGTCGGCTGCGTTTCGAAAACACGGCACCTTCATCTACGAGGTCGCGGCAACGATTGCGCGATACGGCACGACGGCACTGACGATCGAGGCGATGAAAGACGCGCAAATGACCCATGCCTGGGTGCGCATTCACGCCCAGTCGGCATATCCGGCCGCCGTCAAAAAGAAGATCGCCGAATTCATCAATGAGTTGCAGCACGCCGGAGTTGCGGTCGCTGGATGGGGCTGGTGCCAGGGCGCGGATGCGGTCGCGGAAGCCAAACTCGCAATGCACGAACTCGAGTCATTCGGCCTGAAAGACTACGTCGCAGACATCGAGCACGGCGTACACGGTGCGAATTGGACGCCAGCCGAAATCAATAGCTTCTGCGAGCGCGTTCGTCCGGACGTGAAAGGCAGCTTCGGCATCACGACATTTCCCTTGATCGACTGGCATGAGCCGGAGCTCATGAGCGCCGCGCTTCCTTTCGTCGATATGTTCAATCCACAAGTGTACTGGCATCATTTTCCCACCAAAAAAATGCTGCAGCAGTTCAAGCGCCCTGATGGCACCGCATATCGACTAAACACGCCGTCGGACTATGCCGACCTGTGTCTGGATCGCTGGGCCAAACTGATGGGCAGCACGCCGAAGGACATTGTGATCACCGGTCAGTCCTATTGGGGTGAAGGCATCCCGCCATTTTCCCAAACCGATGCCGAAGACACACTCGACCAGTTTCTGGATGACTGGACAGGTCATGGCCGTGTCATCGGCATCAACTGGTGGCACTTCGGCGGCGGCAATTCGATGAGCCACCGCATGCGCAACAGCATCAACAAGGCGAAGCTCGGCGCCAAATCCTATAAAATGTGAGGATGTAGCATGGTCGATTATCTCGAGCTGATTCCCAAGCCTGAAGCATCCACGGTGAATGTCGGCCTTGCGTCTCCGAAGCTGGCCACGCTTCGAAATATGCTGGGAGAACCACGGTCCAATTACACAGGCGACTGCCAACCGGTTACCGGTCCGTTCAAGAATCGCATCGTCACGCGATCGGTCGGTCCATTCAAATGCACTGGCATCGACCTTGCTGTGGATGCACTGAAGGACATTTTAGCCGCGGTGAAAAAGGAGGTCCCCGACTTGCATGACATGCTGGGGACCGCCGGAATGACATGCGCCCGCAAGGTCAAGATCAAGCAGCCGGATGGGTCGATCAAGCTCGGCAAAAACCCGTCGAACCATTCCTGGGGACTAGCCATCGACATCAAGTTGAAGGGCCACCTGGACGAACAAGGCAACAACAAGTGTCAACGCGGGCTGCTCATCCTCGCGCGCTATTTCAATGCGGCGGGATGGTATTGGGGCGTTACCTTTCCGACCGAGGATGCCATGCATTTCGAAGTCGCCGAGAGCACGTTGCGGCTGTGGAAGAAGGAAGGAAAGCTCTGATCTGATCGGACCAACATCCCAGTTCTTTGCTTTTTGAGCGACGCCCCGAGCGGTGATGCAAACGAACGAGGCCGCCCTGTTTCCTTGCGCCTTGCTGCATGTCCCCGATTTTCCATACCAACCTTACCGCGCGCGGCGTGTCAGCATCGCTGGAGCGATGGCTCCGACGGGCGGCCGAAGTCCTGGTATATCGACGTCGACGAAGGCCAGGAGGCCGCGGAAATCGCGTTTCTGCGCAGCACCATCTATCTCCGCGAGGTCGACCCCCGGGTGCAGGCGCTGAGCGCAACGGTGCGCTATTCGACGCGGGTGTGACGCCCGCTCCGCCGTCATTTATGTTGGCTGCCGCCGCAGAAACGCGCGGATTGCAAGCGTTCTAAGCAATTGTCTTTGCGCGCCCTCGGGTTTATTCACAGACCCGGCGGATCGGAACGGGCTGGAACCTGCCGATCGTCAAACCCCAAGAATACCCGCCGCTAGGAAGGAATTCGTCGTGTCCAAGTCCCCCGTCGTCACCATCGACAAGCATCCCGGCCGCTCCGCGCAGACCATCGGCATGGCGCGCGTGCTCGGCACGGACGAGACGCTCATTCACGAGCCGTCGGTGGGCGTGGTCGGCACCAAGGGCGACAGCCAGTGCTATATGGGCGTGATGTCCAAGGTGGACGCGATCCATGAGAGCCTGAAGAACCGGATCGGCCGCGGCGAAGGCCAGCTGCCCTATCGCCTGGTGCAGCCGGAATACACCATCGCCACCTCCGACGGCATCCGCAACGGCACCCGCGAGATGCGCTATTCGCTGATCGGCCGCGAAGTGACCAACGACGCGCTGTCGGAGCATCTCAGCGCCACCGGCCTGCTCGGCACCATCGCGGTGGTCGCCTGCGACAAGCCGCCGGTCGGCGCGCTGGCCGCCTTGCTCGAACACAACGAGCCGTCGATCATCATGTCGGACGGCGCGATCCATCCCGGCACCGATCCGGAGACGGGCGAGAAGCTCGACATCGTCAGCGCCTATCAGGTGGCCGGCAATCCGGATGCCGAATATCGCCACCGCATCGCCTGCCATGCCTGCCCGGGCTATGGCTCGTGCGGCGGCATCTTCACCTACAACACCATGCAGACCTTCATCGGCGTGGTCGGCATGCAGCCGCTGCACATGGTGGCGCCGCCGTCGGACGATCCGCGCCGCCTGAAGGATTTTCCAGAGCAGCTGGTCAGCTATCTCGCCAACATGATCGCCAAGGACATCAAGCCGCGCGACATCGTCAGCCGCGATTCGATCCGCAATGCGGTGATCGTCTCGATGGCGATCGGCGGCTCGACCAATGTGACGCTGCATGCGCCGGAAATCGCGCGCGCCGCGGGCTTCGCCGACTTCTGGAAAGACGTCATGACGCCGTCGGAGTTCAACTACCTGTCGCAATATCTCGTGCCGGTGCTGACCGACGCGCGGCCCTACGGCAAATATTCGATGGTCGACATCGATGCCGTCGGCGGCGTGCAGGTGATCGTGCGCGAGCTGATGGAGGCCGGCCTGATCAATGGCGACGTGCTAACCTGCACCGGCGAGACGCTGGCCGAGCAGATCAAGCGCCTGGAGACCAAACCGGCCGACGGCCGTGTCGTCTACACGGTGGCCAAGCCCTACAAGCCGACCGGCGGGCTGCGCGTGCTCGGCGGCAACCTGTCGCCGGAATTTTCGGCCATCCTCAAGCTTGCCGGTGTCGAAGGCGGCCTCGAGGACAACCGCTTCCGCGGCACCGCGCGGGTGTTCGAAGGCGAACGCGGCCTGCTCGCCGCCCTCGACCAGCATCCGGAGAAATTCCAGAACCACGACATGGTGATCGTGCGCTATGACGGCCCAGTGGGCGCGCCCGGCATGCCGGAAATGCTCGACCCGACCTCGCGCATCACCACTTTGTGCCGCGAGCGCAACATCGTCGTCGGCCTAATGACCGATGCGCGCTTCTCGGGCGGCTCGGTGGGTCTGGTGATCGGCCATGTCGGCCCGGAAGCGGCGCTCGGCGGCGCCATCGGCCTGATCGAGGATGGCGACGAGATCATCGCCGATCTCAATGCCAACGAACTCAACTGCACGCAGCTGCAGGACCCCGCCATCTTTGCCAAGCGCAAGGCGGCGTGGGAGAAGGTCGTCGCCGACAATGGCGGCATCCATCCGAGCTGCGGCGACGCCGATACGCGCCTCTTGCATCGCGCCCGCACCAGCGCCGTGCCCGCCACCCGCGGCGCCGGCCTGCATCCCAACCGCGAAGTGTGGGTGCGCAATGCCCGCGAAGCCAAGCGCTCGGGCTTCGTGCCGAAAAACAAGCACCGCCCGGACGCCGACAAGGCGTTCTAAAAGCCACCGACCGAAGCTGTGATGACAGGCCCGGTGGCTGCAGCCATCGGGCCATTTTTATAATCGAACCGCGAGAGGACCGCGCATGAGCGTCGCCTTCACCAAAGAAGATAGCGCCGAAACCGCATCGGAAACCCAGCTTCCCGACCGCCCGATCTCGGAGCATCCGAATCTCGTCACCGCGGATGGGCTGAAGGCGCTTGAGCAGCAGCTCGCCGAAGCGCAGGCTGCGATCGAGGCGGCATCCGGCATCGACGACGTGAATGAGAAGCGGCGCCAGCAGGCCTTGCCGCTGCGCGACGCGCGCTATCTCGCCGAGCGCGTGCGCACCGCGCAGGTGATCGACGCACCGACGTCGCATGATGTGGTGGCGTTCGGCAGCACGGTGACCTTCGCGCGCGACGACGGCCGCGTGCAGACCTATCGCATCGTCGGCGAGGATGAAGCCGACCCGAAGGCGGGAACGATTTCATTCGTGTCGCCGGTGGCGCGATTGCTGATGGGCAAGGCGGTGGGCGACGTCGCTGCCATGGCGGAGCAGGAACTGGAAATCACGAAGATCGGGTAACCACTCAGCCGTCATTGCGAGCGAAGCGAAGCAATCCAGAAATGTAGGGTGGGCAAAGCGCAGCGTGCCCACCGTTCCTTGCACGATACTTGATGGTGGGCACGCTGCGCTTTGCCCACCCTACAGATAACCTTTGTTACTCCCCGCCGAGCCCCAGCCGGTTCGGCATCCGCTTTTCGATGGCGAACTTGAGCAGCGCAGCCGAGCGGAAGATTCCGTGGGCGAATTTGCCGTAGGGCAAGGTCAGGAACAGCGCCATCACGGTGCCGAGATGGATCGCCAGCCATAGCGCCATGAAGCGGGTGTCGCGCAACAGCAGCAACGCGAAGCCGGTGACGCTGATCAGCAGCAACAACATGATGAAGCCGCGATCGAGCGGCTTCTGCGCGACATCGGTGCGCAGCGCATCGCGCTTGAAGTTGAGCCACAGCAAGCCGATCGGCCCGATGATCAACCCGATGCCGCCGAGCGAGCCCAGGATCACCGGGGCACTGGTGAAGGCATAGGGCGCCTGCAGTTTCCAGATGTAGTGATACAGCGTCGCCGTGCAGGTCGCCGCGAAGCACAGCAGGAAGCCATACATCGTGAACTGATGGAAGCGCCGTCGCCACAGCGTGAAAGCGTCGTCGTTTTCGTTGCAGCCGTCGCCATGGCCGCCGCCGAGATATTTCAGGCGCGCAACATTGTCGACGGCTTCGGCGACGGCCGGCATGCGCGCCTGCGCGGCCGCTTTGATATCGGCGGGATGGCCGTCTTTGGTCGGCGAAACCTCGCGCCAGAATTTCACTACGCCGATGGCGAGCGCCAAGATCGCGAAAGCGAAGACGCCACCGAACAACAAGGCCATGAAGTTGTGCGGGAAGATCGCGTAGAAATTGCCGGCCAGTGGCTCATGGATCAGGCGGCCATTCATGGCGATCGCCAGAATCATGAACAGCGCAAGACTGCCCGACAGCGCCAAGGCCACGGTGAGCCCGGCCTTCTCATACAATGATCCGAACGCCCGCGGCCACGCATAGTCCTGATAGGTGCGCACGCGCAGCTTCGCCATGGCCTGCGGAACATTGACCGCGAATTCATGCGGCGGCGCGTATTGGCACGCGTAGAGACACGATCCGCAATTGTGGCAGAGATTGGCGAGGTAATGCGTATCGGCCGCGTTGAATTCGAGCCGCCGCGTCATGGCCGGAAACACCGCGCAAAAACCTTCGCAGTAACGACACGCGTTGCAGATCTGCATGACGCGCGCGACTTCCGCCTCGCCGGCCAGCATGGCATCGGCAAAATTCACGCCGGCTTCGCAGGCGCCGCCGGCGACGGGCGCTTCCAGTTCAGTGACCGGCGGCATAGGCCAACTCCTCTTTGAATGTCGGATGGGCATGGCCGGTGCTCGCCGCGGCATTGACGCCGGCGATGCGGCCGAACGCCGTGCCGATGCTCATGCCGACGCCGGCGGTGTAGCCCTTGCCGAGCACATTGCCGGCCACCATCTCGCCGGCGGCGAACAGATTGCTGCTGATGACATTGCCGAACCGCACGGCTGCGGTCTCGTCGGTCTTCATGCCGAGATAGGTGAAGGTGATGCCGGGCGCGAGCGGATAGGCGGTGAATGGCGGCGTGTCGATGACGCGCGCCCAATGCGTCTTCGCGGGCACCACACCATCGGTGCGGCAATCGTCGAGCGCGGTGTGATCGAAGGTGCCGGGCCGGCATGCCGCGTTGTAGGCGTTCAGCGTGTCCATGAAGGTCGCGGGATCGAGGCCGATCTTGACGGCGAGTTCTTCCAGCGTATTGGCCTTGGTGCCGTCGAACACCGGCGGCATGAAGCGGCCGATCGCCTTCTGGTCGATGATCGACCATGCGGTCTGGCCCGGCTGCTGGGCGACAAGACGGCCCCAGATCGCATAGCGCTTCGGCCAGAAATCCTCGCCTTCGTCATAGAAGCGCTTGGCCTCACGATTGACGACGACGCCGAGCGACACGCAATCGATGCGCGTGCAGATGCCGCCGTCATAGAGCGGCGCGCGGGCATCGATGGCGACGCAATGCGCCTGGGTGGGATCGCCGATGGTGTCGGCGCCGGCATCGATCATGAATTTCAGCAGCACGCCCTGATTGAAGCGGGTACCGCGGATCAGGAAGTTTTCCGCGGTCCACTCACCGCGCTCGTTCTGGCCCCAGGCTTCGCGCTGCCATTCGAGATTGCTCTCGAAGCCGCCGCAGCCGAGTACGCAGCTCTTTGCCGTGATGCGCTCGCCGCTTTCGGTGATGGCGGCGACGAATTGGCCGTCTTCGAGTTCGAGGCCCTTCACCGGCGAGTCGTAGCGGATCTCGACGCCGAGCTCCTCGGCACTGCGATAATAGGCGTTCACCAGCGCCTTGCCGCCGCCCATGAAGAACGCATTGGTGCGCGCCACATGCAGCGCGCCCG
>SDZE01000568.1 GCA_004173095.1 Bradyrhizobiaceae bacterium | reverse complement strand
ACGCGGGTGCCGCTCAATCCTGCCGCCACCATGCGCTGCACGATGGCCGCTGCCGTGGCCGATTGGGTCCGCACCGACATGGCGTCGCTGGCGTCGAGCCTGAATACCAAGCTCATCGAACTCGACAACTTCGACTCGTTCATCTGCCGCGGCCGTAACCGCGTGCAGGGGGCCAAATTATCCGAGCACGGCCGCGCCAATGCATTGGATATTCGCGCGTTGAAACTCGGCAACGGGCAGAGCGTTGCGCTGACCGAGCGCAACACGTCGCGAGCGTTGCGTGAAAAGGTTTTGGTCTCGCTCTGCGGGCGATTTCCCACCGTGCTTGGGCCTGGCTCGGATGGCTATCATGAGGACCATATCCATTTCGATCTCGCCGAGCGCCGCGGCGGCTATCGCATCTGCCAATGGGATGTGTGGGATCCATGGCCGCAGGTGGCGCCATTGATGCCGATGCCGCGCCCGGCGGAAGCGCCGCCACGCGAGATGGCTGCGGAGGCTGCCGCACCTGCCGCGAGGCCGGCGGAAAAGCCGGCGCAACCGGCCGCCGAGGCAGTGCAAGAAACCGAGCGGAAGCCGGCCGAGGCCACACCGGAAGAACCCGCCATCAAACCGGTGGCGCAGACCAAAGCGAAATCAAAGAAGCCGCGCAAGCCACGCCCGCAGCCGCCGTTTCCGCTGAACCTGATGCGATAGCGAAGGCGCACGGTCGCCTCGCGTGCGGCGCTTTGCTTTATGGAGAGGGGCTCTCCCGAACTAAGCGAAGCAACAAAAAAGCGCCGGTTGCCCGACGCTTTTTTCAATCTTGATATGGCTTGAAGCTTAGTAAGGCGTTCCGCCGCCGCCCTGCAGGGCCAGCTTCGAATTATATGGCGAGTCGCCGGCCTTCGGCTCCAGCACGACCACCAATGCCCCCGGCTTGACGCGGCTGTAGAGATCGATGACGTCCTCGTTTGTCATGCGGATGCAGCCCGAGGAGATCGATGCGCCGATATATTCCGGCTGGTTGGTGCCGTGGATGCGGAACAGCGTGTCCTTGTTGCCCTGATACAGATAGAGCGCGCGGGCACCGAGCGGATTGTCCACGCCGCCGGCCACCTGGGACGGCAGGCCTTCGATGCGCTTGTGGATGTCGGCGGTCGGCGTCCACTTTGGCCATTCGGCCATGTTGCCGACGCGGGCCACGCCGGAGAAAGCCAGCGCCTCTTCGCCCACCGTCACGCCGTAGCGGATGGCCTTACCGCCGTCCTGCACGAAATACAGATAGTGGTTGTCGGAATCGACCACGATCGAACCCGGCAATTCCTTGCGGTGGTAATCGACGATGGCGCGGCGGAATGGCTCCGGCGGGCTCACTTTGGCGTAACGGGCCTTGGCGAGCTGTGCCTTGTCATTCGGCTTCAGGGACGATTCCGGCGCCGGCTGATACATGGCGGTGGTCTGCATGCAGCCCGACAGCATGATGCCGGCGGCGACGATCAACCCCAGTCGAATCTTCACGGACATAAACTTGTTCCAATTGCTTGGGCCGGGACGCAAGTGACGTCCACAGAATAGGCCCTCAGCGCCACGATTCCATTAATCGCAGTATCGCTGAAATTTCTCGCTATTCCAGCGGCTAGACACGCGGTGCAACATGCAAGTCGCTACCTGTGGCATAATTACCGCACATGTTCCGCGACTCTGCGCAAGGTTTACGCAATGTCACGATTCCAGACGCCGATGTGACCTGAATGTACGTTGTCCGCTCGTCCAGCGGTCCCAATCGGCTAAGAAATTTTGCGCAAGTGCGGGGTTGGCGCGGTGCAATAAGGCTGTCATGAGGGCTGCATCCGGATCGGGCATGGTCCACCTCCCGCCGATTCGGTTTCGCCGCTCTGCAGCGGCTGTCCCGACGCTTTTCCAACCACTGCGGAGTTGCCATGCTGGCTGTCTTCACCCCCGTCGATCACGCTCTCCGGAAAAGCGAACCGACCGATCTGTCGAGTTTGCCCGAGAATGCGGTGTGGATCGACATGGTGAAGCCGTCGCCGGGCGAGGACAAAGCGGTCGAGAAGCTCGCCGGGGTCGAGATCCCGACCCGGGAAGACATGCAGGAGATCGAAATCTCCAGCCGGCTCTATATCGAGAACGGCGCACGCTACATGACGGCCAGTTTAATGTGCGGCTCCGAAACCGAGAACCCGCGCGTTACGGCCGTGACCTTCATCCTCACCCGCCAGCGGCTCGTCACCGTGCGCTACGATGCGCCGCGGCCGTTTGCGTCGGTGGAACTCAAGCTCGCCCGCACCGCGCCCGCCAACGCCAATGGCGAGACGGTGCTACTCGAACTGCTCGACGCCGTGATCGACCGCTGCGCCGACATCCTCGAGCGCGTCGGCGCCGACGTCGATCAGGTCAGCCACGACATTTTCGAGCCCGACGAATCGCAGCGCACCGGTCATGCCAAGCGTTACTCGGACATTCTCATCGCCATCGGCCGCAAGGGCGACCTGACATCGAAAGTGCGTGAAAGCCTGGTCTCGATCGGCCGCCTGGTCACCTTCGTCACGGCGGAGGCCGACGGCGTCAAATGGTCGAAGGACATGCGCGCCCAGCTCAAGACCATGCAGCGCGACGTCGTCTCGCTGACCGACCACGCCTCCTATCTGTCGAACAAGATCACCTTCACGCTCGATGCCATGCTTGGCGTGGTCAATCTCGAGCAGAACAACATCATCAAATTGTTTTCGGTGATGGCGGTGGTGCTGATGCCGCCGACGCTGATCGCCTCGGTCTATGGCATGAACTTCAGGCTGATGCCCGAACTGCAATGGGAGTTCGGTTATCCCATGGCGATCATGATGATGTTCTTCGCGGCTGTGTTTCCGTATCTGTTCTTCAAATGGAAGAAGTGGCTGTAGCGACGTCGTCTCTACAGCCATCAGATTTGATGGCGCATCTCAGCTTCGTCGGCTACTTCGCGCCGACCTTTTTGCTGCGATACATCAGATGCACGGCGCAATTGCAGCCGGGCGGATGCGCGGCGAGATCAGCAGGGCTGGCATCATTGGCCGGGGTCGGCGTTGTGATCGCGGTGACGGCAGCCGGGCCGCTGCCTGGAATATAGTTCAGGATCGGGGCCAGCCAGCGCTCGACCTCGGCGACGCTCATGCCCTTACGCGCGGCGTAGTCCTCGACCTGGTCGCGCTCGATCTTGCCGACGCCAAAATAATAGCTCTCCGGATGGCTGAAATAGAGCCCCGACACCGACGATCCCGGCCACATCGCATAGCTTTCGGTGAGCGAGACGCCGGCGGTGGCCTCGGCATCGAGCAGCCGGAACAGCGTCGCCTTCTCGGTGTGATCGGGCTGTGCGGGATAGCCGGGAGCCGGACGGATGCCCTGATACTTCTCCAGGATCATGTCGTCGGTCGAGACGGTCTCGTCCGGCGCATAGGCCCAGAATTCTTTGCGGACGCGCTCGTGCATACGCTCGGCGAAAGCTTCGGCGAGACGATCGGCCAAAGCCTTGCACAGGATCGACGAGTAGTCGTCATTCGCATTCTTGAAGCGGTCGGCGATGATATCTTCACCGATCCCCGCGGTGACGACGAAGGCGCCGATATAGTCGGCGACGCCCGATGCGCGCGGCGCGATGAAGTCGGACAGCGCGGCATTGAAGCGGCCTTCGCGCTTCTCGAGTTGCTGACGCAGCGTGTGCAGCGTCGCGATCTCGTCGCCGCGCGTGTCGTCGGCATAGAGCCGGATGTCGTCACCCTCGGCATTGGCCGGCCAGAAGCCGATCGTCGCCTTGGCGGTGAACCATTTCTCGTCGATGATCTGCGCCAACATCTTCTGCGCATCGTCATAGAGCGAGCGCGCGACTTCGCCGACCTTGTCGTCGGTCAGGATGGCGGGGTAGCGGCCGGCCAGTTCCCAGGTCTGGAAGAACGGCGTCCAATCGATGTAATCGGCGAGCTCCTTTAGCGAATAGTCGCTGAAGGTCCTGATGCCGAGAAAGCTCGGCTTGGCGACGGTGCGGGTGAAGTCCGCAACATGCGCATTCGCGCGTGCCTTCGTCAGCGATAGCCGCTTCTTGTCCTGCTGGGCGCGGAAATGCGCTGCGGAGATCTTCGCGTAGTCGGCGCGGATGTCCGCGGCGTAGGCTTCGCGTTTGTCCGCCGACAGCAGCGACGACGCGACGCCGACGGCGCGGCTGGCATCGTTGACATGCACGACGGCGCCGGCACGGTAGTTCGGATCGATCTTGACCGCAGTATGCACGCGGCTGGTGGTGGCGCCGCCGATCAGCAGCGGTATCTTCAGGCCTTGCCGTTCCATCTCGCTGGCCAGGAACGTCATTTCATCCAGGGACGGCGTGATCAGGCCGGACAGGCCGATGATGTCGGCGCCTTCG
This sequence comes from Bradyrhizobiaceae bacterium, assembly GCA_004173095.1. GTDB lineage: Bacteria > Pseudomonadota > Alphaproteobacteria > Rhizobiales > Xanthobacteraceae > Tardiphaga. Next base: position 3,459 of record SDZE01000568.1, on the reverse strand, counting down.
GCCTTGGCGGTCTCGATGATCTTCGCCGCCGGCACCATGACGCCGAGATCGATGACCTCGAAATTGTTGCACTGGAGCACGATGCCGACAATGTTCTTGCCGATGTCGTGGACATCGCCCTTGACGGTGGCGAGCACGATCTTGCCGGCATTCTTGCGGCCGTCGCCGACCACGCCATTGGCGAGATTGTCGGCCTTCTCCTGCTCCATGAACGGCATCAGATAGGCCACCGCCTGCTTCATCACGCGGGCGGATTTCACCACCTGCGGCAGGAACATTTTTCCATCGCCAAACAAATCGCCGACGATGTTCATGCCGGCCATCAGCGGGCCTTCGATGACATGCAGCGGACGCGCCACGGTGAGCCGCGCCGCTTCGGTGTCCTCGTCGATATATTGCGTGATGCCGTGCACCAGCGCGTGACTGAGCCGCTTTTCCACCGGCCATTCGCGCCACGACAGATCCTGCTCTTTGGCCTGCTTGGTCTGGCCGCGGAATTTCTCGGCGAGTTCGAGCAGCCGCTCGGAGGCGCCGGGATCGCGGTTGAGAATGACGTCTTCGCAGACCTGGCGCAGTTCGGGATCGATGTCGTCATAGACGATCATCTGTCCGGCATTGACGATGCCCATATCCATGCCGGCCTTGATGGCGTGATACAGGAACACCGAATGCATCGCCTCGCGCACCGGCTCGTTGCCGCGGAACGAGAACGACAGGTTGGAAACGCCGCCGGAAATATGCGCGTGCGGCAGGTTCTGGCGGATCCAGCGCGTCGCCTCGATGAAGTCGACGCCGTAATTGTTGTGCTCTTCAAGACCGGTCGCGATGGCGAAGATGTTGGGATCGAAGATGATGTCTTCCGGCGGGAAGTTCAGCTCACCGACCAGGATGTCGTAAGCGCGTTTGCAGATCTCGGTCTTGCGCGCGAAAGTGTCGGCCTGGCCGACCTCATCGAACGCCATCACCACGACGGCCGCGCCGTGACGCTGCGCGATCCTGGCCTCGGCAATGAATTTCTCCACGCCTTCCTTCATCGAGATCGAGTTGACGATCGGCTTGCCCTGTACGCATTTCAGGCCGGCCTCGATGACGTTGAACTTGGAGGAGTCCACCATCACAGGAACGCGGGCGATGTCCGGCTCGGAGGCGACGAGATGCAGGAACTCGACCATGGCGGCTTCGGAATCGAGCAGGCCTTCGTCCATGTTGACGTCGATGACCTGCGCGCCGTTCTCCACCTGATCGCGTGCGACCTGTAACGCTGCCGCATAGTCGCCGGCCGTGATCAGCTTGCGGAATTTGGCGGAGCCCGTGACGTTGGTCCGCTCGCCGACATTGACGAAGGGGATCGTCGAGGTCAGTTCGAACGGTTCGAGGCCAGACAGCCGCAAGCGTGGCTCGATCGCAGGGACCACGCGCGGCTTGTGCGGCGCGACCGCGGCAGCGATCGCCGCGATATGGTCCGGCGTGGTGCCGCAGCAGCCGCCGACGATATTGACGAGGCCGGATGCAGCGAATTCGCCGATCAGCCCGGCCATGAATTCCGGGCTTTCATCATACTGGCCGAATTCGTTGGGCAGGCCGGCATTCGGATAGGCGCAGACCAGCGTGTCGGCGACGCGGCCGATATCGGCGATGTGGGCGCGCAGATCCTCGGCGCCGAGAGCACAGTTGAAGCCGATGGTGGCGGGCCTGGCGTGCTTGACCGAATTCCAGAACGCTTCCGGCATCTGGCCCGACAGCAGCCGTCCGGATTTGTCGGTAATGGTGCCCGAGATCATCACCGGTACGTCGATGTTGCGGGCCTCGCAGATTTCCGCGATCGCATAGAGCGCCGCCTTGGCGTTCAGCGTGTCGAAGATGGTTTCGACCAGCAGCAGATCGGCGCCGCCATCGAGCAGGCCGTTGATCTGCTCGCTATAGGCGATGCGTAGGTCGTCGAAGGTGACCGCGCGATAGCCGGGATTGGCGACATCCGGCGAGATCGAGGCGGTGCGGTTGGTCGGGCCGATGGCGCCGGCCACGAAGCGCGGCTTGCCGTCCTCGGCCTCGACCGTGATCGCGGCATTCTTGGCGAGGCGGGCGCCTTCGCGGCTCATCTCATAGGCGATGTCGGCGAGGTCGTAATCGGCCTGCGCGATCGAGGTCGAGGAGAAGGTGTTGGTGGCGACGATGTCGGCGCCGGCGCGCAGATATTGCGCGTGGATGTCCTCGATCGCATCGGGCTGCGTCAGGATCAGAAGGTCGTTGTTGCCGCGCAAGTCGCGGTGAAAGTCCGTGTAGCGCTCGCCGCGAAACGCCGCTTCGTCGAATTGCAGCGCCTGGATCATGGTGCCCATGGCGCCATCGAGCACGAGGATGCGCTCGGCAGCGGCGTTGAGCAGAGCGGTACGCTTCAGTGATACAGATGTAGTCATGTGATCAGGCAGCCTTGATTTTTACGCAGCCTTGCGCGCGGCGTTGGGCCGGAAGCCGAGCAGATGGCTGATGGCGAACACCAGGTCGGCGCGGTTCATTGTGTAGAAATGAAAGTCGTTGACGCCCTGCTTGGCGAGCTTCTGCACCTGGCCTGCGGCCACGGTGGCGGCGACCAGCTTGCGGGTCTCGGTGTCGTCGTCGAGGCCGTCGAACTTGTCGGCCAACCAGCCAGGCACAGTGGTGCCGGCGCGGGTGACGAAATTGCGCGCCTGCTTGAAATTGTGCATCGGCATGATGCCGGGCAGCACGGGCACGTCGATGCCGCGGGCGCGGACGCGGTCGAGATAGCGGAAGTACAGGTCGTTATCGAAGAACACCTGGGTGATCGCGCGGGTGGCGCCGGCATCGACCTTGGCCTTGAGCGTATCGATATCGGCGTCGAAATCGAGGCTCTCCGGATGCTTCTCCGGATAGGCAGACACGGTGACGTCGATATCGGGATAACGCTTGCGGATGCTGGCGACGAGGTCGGCGGAGGTCTGGTAGCCGTCCGGATGGGCGAAATAGGGCGTCCCGATGCCGGCACTGGGATCGCCGCGCAGCGCCACGATATGGCGGACGCCGGCCTCGTAGTAGCGCGCCACCACGTCGTCGATCTCGCCACGCGGGGCGCCGACGCAGGTTAGATGCGCGGCGGGGGTTAGGGCGGTTTCCTTGAGCAGGCGGACGATGGTGGCGTGGGTGCGCTCGCGGGTCGAGCCGCCGGCCCCGTAGGTCACCGAGACGAATGACGGCGCCAGCGGCGCCAGTCGCTCGATGGTGTCCCACAGCGTGCGATCCATCTCCTCGGTCTTCGGCGGGAAGAACTCGAAGGAGATGTTCGGAAGGTTGGGGGTGGCCGGGGTCGTCACGGTCATCTCGCACTCCACCGCCGCATGAGCGGCACCGTTTGTCAGATCGGATCTCTGGCGCGGCCTTCGGGCTTTTTGGCTGCACTGCACAAATAAGCCAAGGCACGCGGTGAAAATAGCCCATCTACTG
>SDZE01000276.1 GCA_004173095.1 Bradyrhizobiaceae bacterium | reverse complement strand
CTTGAGGATGTCGGGCGACTTGCGCTCCTGACGCGTCATCGAATCGATGACCGCGATCTGGCGCTTCACCACGCGGTCGTCGAGACCAGCGGCGGCGATCTGGTTCTTCATCTTGGCGATGCCGGGCATCATGCCCATCAGGCCGGACAGACCGCCCATATTGGTCATCTGGATCAGTTGCTCGCGCATGTCGTTCAGATCGAACTGACCCTTGCGCATGCGCTCGGCGGTGCGTGCGGCTTTCTCGGCGTCGATGCTGGCGGCGGCCTTCTCGACCAGCGAGACGACGTCGCCCATGCCAAGAATGCGACCGGCGATGCGGCTCGGATGGAAGTCTTCCAGCGCGTCGGTCTTTTCGCCGGTACCGATCAGCTTGATCGGCTTGCCGGTAACCGCACGCATCGACAGCGCCGCACCACCGCGGCCGTCGCCGTCCACGCGGGTCAGCACGATGCCGGTGAGGCCGACGCGTTCGTTGAAGGAGCGCGCCAGATTGACGGCGTCCTGGCCGGTCAGCGAATCCGCGACCAGCAGCACTTCATGCGGATTGGCGGTCGATTTGATCTCGGCCGCTTCCGACATCATCGCTTCGTCGAGGGTGGTGCGGCCGGCGGTATCGAGCAGCACGACGTCGTAGCCGCCGAGCTTGGCGGCCTCGATGGCGCGCTTGGCGATCTGCGCGGGCTGCTGGCCGGCGACGATCGGCAGCGTCGGTACGTCGAGATCGCGGCCGAGCACCGCGAGCTGCTCCATGGCGGCCGGACGATAGACGTCGAGCGAAGCCATCAACACCTTGCGCTTGTCGCGCTGGGTGAGACGGCGTGCGAGTTTCGCAGTGGTGGTGGTCTTACCGGAGCCCTGCAGACCGACCATCATGATGGCGACCGGCGGCACGGCGTTGAAATCGAGCCCGCCCTCACCCTCGTCGCCGAGCGTCTTGACCAGCTCGTCATGAACGATCTTGACGACCATCTGGCCGGGCTTGACCGACTTGACGACGGTGGCGCCGATCGCCTGTTCACGGACGCGATCGGTGAAAGAGCGCACCACTTCAAGCGCGACGTCGGCCTCTAACAGCGCGCGGCGCACTACATCGCGTACTGCTTCCGAATGCCATTTCGAGAAATGGCGGTGAACAAAACAATTTCGCGCCCGAGGGCGCATCGCGCTGTCGGGCGTTGACCTCCGGTCTCAAGGGCCGGTCGGCGGGTCGAAAAGAAGACTTTCCGAGAATTTGGTGGGTTTAATGACGGGGATTGGCCGGGAAGTCAATCGACCCAGGCGGAACCAAGGGGTGTGAGCCAGGTCGGAATGTGTAATAATACGTGTATCGCAGGGTTGGACGCCATGAAAAACATCAGTTTGACCGAGGCCAAAGCCAATATCCAGGATGTGCTCCGAACGGTGGAGAGTGGCGAGGCCGTGACGATCCAGCCGGACGCTGCACCATCTGAAACTGAAGAACAGCGCGCCGCCCGTATCCGTTGGGCCATCGAAGGCATCAAGGAACTGCGCAAACAGACCAAGCCTGTCTCTGTCGCAGAGATTATTGCCTGGAAAAACGAAGGACGTGAATAGCCATGCTGCTCGTCATCGACGTCTCGGTCATGGCAAGCTGGCATTTTTCAGATGAGTTTCGCGTCGAAAGCCATTCGCTACTCGATTCTCTCGAAAGGCAAATCCGAGCCGTCCGTGTGCCCGGCATCTGGTGGTTTGAAATCCGCCAGATGTTGCTGAAAGGCGAGAGACGCAGACGCGCAACACAACTGCAGACCGAGCAATTTCTGCTGTTTCTCCGCGTACTACCCATTGCACTCGTCGAAGACCTGGATGCCGACGCAGTCCTTGTCCTCGCCCGCCGCCACCAACTCTCCTTCTACGACGCCGCCTATCTCGAGCTTGCCCTACGAGACAACATCGCGCTGGCGACGCTCGATCAAGCCTTGGCGCGTGCAGCTGCAAGCGAAGGTGTGCCCTTGATCGCCGCGTGATACACGCCTCGTCATGCCCCTCTCCCGCCGCAAGCTCCTCGCCTCGATCGGCGCCGTCACCGCAACGGCAGCCGGTTCCGCCTTCTGGATGTCCCGCATGCCCAGCTACACCGGCCCCGTCTCCGATCACTTCGACGGCAAGGTCTTTTTCGATCCGGACGGCGTGCCGCCGAAGTCGCTTGGCGAGGTGTTGCGATGGCAATTTGGCGGCGGTCGCAAGCGCGAGGTCTGGCCGGACTGGGTCGAGAACGAATTCGCCGATACGCCGCCTGCGAAAGTGCAAAGCGGCGTGCGGCTGTCCTATGTCGGCCATGCGAGCTGGCTGATCCAGACCGCCGGCATCAACATTCTGTTCGATCCGGTGTGGTCGGAGCGCGTCTCGCCGGTGGCCTTTGCCGGTCCTAAGCGCCACAACGCGCCAGGCATCGCATTCGAAAAGCTGCCGAAGATCGATGTCGTGCTGGTATCGCACGGGCATTACGACCATCTCGACATCCCCACCCTGTCGAAGCTGCAAGCGGCATTTGCGCCGCGCGTGATCACGCCGCTGGGCAATGATGTCACCATGACCAGCAGCGATCCCAAGATCAAAGCGGAGGCCTATGACTGGCAGGACCGCGTCGATCTCGGCAATGGCGTCGCGGCGACCCTGGTGCCGACCCGGCACTGGACCGCGCGCGGCCTATGGGACCGCAACAAGTGTCTGTGGGCGAGCTTCGTGCTGGAGACACCGGCCGGCAAGCTCTACATCGTCGGCGACAGCGGCTACGG
>SDZE01000233.1 GCA_004173095.1 Bradyrhizobiaceae bacterium | reverse complement strand
GTGGCCTTGGCAGTCTGTTCGGCCAGCGCTTTGACTTCCGACGCCACGACGGCGAAGCCGCGGCCGGCGTCGCCGGCACGCGCGGCTTCGATGGTCGCGTTCAATGCCAGCAGGTTGGTCTGGCCGGCGATGGTGTTGATGAGTTCGACCACGTCGCCGATGCGCGCGGCGGCTGTCGCCAACTCGCCGACGCGGTCGTTCGTGGTGCGGGCCTGATGCACGGCCTGCCCCGCGATATTGGCCGACTCCTGCACCTGGCGGCTGATCTCGTTGACCGAAGAAGCCATTTCCTCGGTGGCCGATGCCACGGACTGCACATTTGTCGATGCCTGCTCGGACGCTGCAGCGACCGAGGTCGTCAGTTCCTGCGCGCGCTCGGCAGTGGCCGTCAAGGTCACGGCCGACGCTTCGAGTTCGGTGGAGGCTGACGACACGGTCTCGACGACCTCGCCGATCATGGTTTCGAAATCGCTGGTGATCTTGTCGACGCGACGACCGCGCTCGATCTTGGCTTCGGCATCGGCCGCAGCCGCCTGGTCTGCCGCACGCTTGTCGATCAGCGCCTGCTTGAACACCTGCAAAGCATCACCCATGGTCCCGATCTCGGTCTTCATGCCCTGATGTGGCACGATGGCAGTGAGATCGCCGGCGCCGAGTGCCTGCATCGGCTCGACGATCGAGGCGATGCCTTTCGAAACGTCACGCACCAGATAAATGCCGAAGCAGATGCCGACGATCGCCGATAGTGCGAGAATGGTGAGAACCAGCGCGAATGCGCTGTCGTAGCTCGCTGCTGCATCCGCGCCGGCGACGTCGGACCCCTTGTTGTTCAGTTCGATGTCTTTGGTCAGCAACTCATCCGCCTTGAGACCGACCGGATTGACGGTCTTGGTGTTCAGCGCATTGGCTTCCTGCGGCATCTTTCCGACGGACTTGCGCGACAACTCCATCACTTGTTGCGTGCCCTGCTTGTAGGTCTCCCAGACCCGGCCCCATTCTTCGTAGATAGCGCGCTCTTCCGGCGACGTGATCATCTTCTCGTAAGCGGTCCGAATGCGGGTGTTGTTGGCAACCACCGTCTCGAGCGTCTTCTCGTTGGCCAGTTTCTCATCCAACGTTTCCGAGAGCATGTGCTGCCGAATAACGTTGCGATAGGTGATCACACCTGCACGCAATTCGCCCAGCAGCCGCACACTGGGCATCCAATTGGATCGAATATCGACCGTGTTGGCATTGATCGAACGCATTTTCACGATCGCGAGCAGCCCAAGACCGCTCATGGCCACAAGGAGCAATGCAACGACAACGGAAATCTTGGCGCGGATAGACAAACGAGCAAGCATGACAATGATTCCCTCGGTCTTCGACCGGTGGTGGTTGAGCAATAAAGGGGGCAGTTGGAATGCGTAAGCAGATCGGCGGATGCCGTTCCGGCAGCGGTCTCGGCGTCGAGTATCGCCTCGTTCAATTTGTCGGTATTATGTTAACCGTGGGTAAAGGGATGCGACAAATTGGCAGAGCACAGTGATTGAAATGCCATCTCTGCTGCAAGCCTACCGCTGCGCAACTCTTCAAGCTGCGAATCGGTATTCATACACATGCGATGCCACGCAAAACCCCTAAGCGTCAGTCCCAGCGCTCTGGATAAGGTCATTGATTTAGATGGCTGGGGAACTAGGA
>SDZE01000371.1 GCA_004173095.1 Bradyrhizobiaceae bacterium | reverse complement strand
CCGGCACCGCCATGCGGGATATATGGCCCGAAGGTCGAGAGATAGGCGCCCATATCGGCCATCAGATCGACATCCATGGCGAGGAATTTGCCATCCTCGCTGAGCGCCATGCGCGCATGAGTGACGTTGTCCCGGCCCTGCGCATCGCCGAGGAAATGATCGGTGCGGTCCGCAGCCCATTTGACGTTCTTGCCAAGTTTCTTGGCGGCAAACGCCACCAGTGCATATTCGCGATAGGGAAACAGCCGCGTGCCGAATCCACCGCCCACATCCGGGCAGATCACACGCATCTTGTCCTTGGGCATCTTCAGGACGTTGTCGCACAGGATGTCGCGCAGGCGATGGCTGCCCTGGCTGCCGATGGTCAGCGTCATGTGATCGCGCTTGGCATCGTATTCGCAGATCGCGGCACGGGTCTCCATGTAGTTGATGACGACGCGCGGATTGACGATCTTCACTTCCGCGACAACAGGCGCCTTGGCGAAGACATCATCGACTTTTTTCTTGTCGCCGATCGGGACGTCGAACAGCACATTGCCGGGATGCTTGTCCCAGACCTGCGGAGCTCCTTTGGCGACGGCGTTTTTCAAGCCGTTCACCGAGGACAGCGGGGTCCACGCGACCTCGATCGCCTCGATGGCATCGCGGGCCTGATCGATCGTCTCGGCGACCACAAAGGCCACGGCGTCGCCGACATGGCGCACTTCCTTGGCAGGCAGGATCGGATAATCTGGACCGGTGAAGGGATGATCCTCGAGATTGAACAGGCACGGCAGCCCGCCGAGATCTTTCGTATCTTCCGCAGTCAGGATTGCCGCGACACCCGGCATCGCACGGGCTGCGGCGAGATTGATGGTGAACGTGGCGTGGGCGTGCGGCGAGCGCAGCACGAGGGCATGCAGGGTGGCCGGCGCATGATCGTCGGTATAGCGGCCACGCCCCCGGATCAGGGCATCGTCTTCCTTGCGCAGGACGCTCTGTCCAACGCCGAATTTGATGGGAGCCATAAGTCCTCCGGCTGTGATTTAGAAACAGTCTACACAGCAGCAGCAAGGCGGCAAGTGGGCGGCGCAGCATCTTGAACACGATGCCGTAGGGCGGATGAGGCGAAGCCTTAATCCGCCGGCCGATTGCGTGTGGCGGAGATTGGCGGAGGACGCTGCGCTCATCCGCCCAACGTACTGCCCTTGCTAGCGTGGGCGCACCAACTGCCGCAGCCAGCCTCGGCCAAACAGCGTGAGAATCGAAGCGCAATAGACGATCAATGTCACGACGATGAGAATGCCTAGCGTCGCTTCGTCGCGCAGCGTGGTCATGTCGGCCAAGTGCTGGGCGGCGTATCGCGCTGTGCCCCATAGCGCGGCAGCGAGGATGATGCCGGCGACCACGAACTTGCCGATTGCGAGCAGGAATGGGCGATCGAATTCCAGATAGCCGGCGCGTGTCGCAAAGTAGATCACCAGCAGCAGATTGATCCACGCCCCGGCTGCCGTGCCCAGCGCGAGACCAATCTGGGCCAGCGAGCCCATCAGCATGACCTTGAGCGCCACATTGACGGCGATGCCGGTCAGGGCGGCGATCATGGGCGTGGTCGTATCCTTGCGCGCATTGAATGTGGCGACGGCGCTGCGGATCATCACGAAGGGGATCAGCGCAATGGCATAAGCGGACAGCGTCGCCGCG
>SDZE01000452.1 GCA_004173095.1 Bradyrhizobiaceae bacterium | reverse complement strand
TGGGATTCGGGCGAGCAGCTTTACAAGCTCGATTTCGACGCCGAATGCGAAGCGCGCTTCGGCGGTCCTTTCGTCAATATCCACCGCGCCGATCTGCATCAGTTGCTGCAGCGGCCGCTTGCACCGGGCACCATCCGCTTCGGCCACAAGCTCGCCGGCATCGACGAGCGCGGCGATGCGCTCACGCTGCGCTTCGAGAACGGCACAAGCGCGGACGCCGATCTCGCCATCGGCGCCGATGGCATCCGCTCCATCACGCGCGAACTCATCCTGGGGAGAGAAGAGCCGCGCTTCATCGGGCGGTCGGCGCCGCGCGCGGTATTCCCGGCCAGCCGCATCAAGGGCAACCCGATCGACGATTGCACCAAATGGTGGGCGCCGGACCGGCATACGCTGGCTTACTACATGACCCCCGACCGTCAGGAAGTCTATGTGATGGCGGCGCTGCCGTGCGATCGCTGGGACGGCGACGGCTCGCCGGTGAAGGGCGACCGCGACCAGTTCATCGCTGCATTCGACACCGCGCATCCGGATCTGAAGCGCGCGGTCGAAGCCACGGAGGACGTGACCGTGTGGCCGATCTACGATCGGCCGCGCAACGACACCTGGCACAAGGGCCGCGTCGTGTTGATGGGCGATGCGTGCCATGCGGTGCGTCCGTTCATGGCGGCCGGAGGCTCCGCGGCGATCGAGGATGCCGCGATCCTCAGCCGCTGCATCGTCGAATTCGACGATCCCGCGACGGCGTTTGCGCGTTACACGATGATCCGCATTCCCCGCGTCGCCGACATCCAGCAGATCTCCATCGCCAATTCGTGGATGCACGGCCCGACCGAAACCGACTGGTTCTTCGGCTATGATGCCTGCACCGTTCCGCTCGACCGCGCCATGCCGGAGGCCCTATGTCCGAATTTGTAGCGATGAGGCCCGGTGACATCCGGCCGGATCCGATGACTGGCCGCGATCTGGTCGGTTACGGCGCAACGTCGCCCGATCCGAAATGGCCGAATGGCGCCAGGATCGCCATCAGCATCAGCCTGAATATCGAAGGTGGCGGCGAGTCCACGTTGGCCAACGGCGACGCCGTTTCGGAAGGCATGCTGAACGATATCGGCGTACCGACCAGGCAAGGCGTGCGCGTTCCGCTGGTGGAGTCCGTATTCGAATATGGCAGCCGCCGCGGCGCCTGGCGCATTCTCGACGTGCTCGATCGCTTCCAGGTCCCGGTGAGCATTCTCGGCGTGGCGCGCGCGATGGAGCAGAATCCTGAGCTTGCGAAAGCCTGCGTCGCGCGCGGCCACGAGATGGTCAGTCACGGCTATCGGTGGATCGACTATTGCGATGTCGATGAAGCGACCGAGCGCGCACATATCCGCAAGGCAATCGCGATTCTCGAAGGCCTCACAGGGGCGCGGCCGGTCGGCTGGATGACGGGGCGGCCGGGTCCGAACACGCGCCGGCTGCTCGCGGAGGAGGGCGGCTTCCTCTACGACCGCGACTCGCTGGCCGATGAACTGCCTTACTGGGTGGAAACCAGGCACGGCCCGTTCCTCGTCGTGCCGTACTCCTATGAAACCAACGACAACCGCTTCAACGAGAACTCCGGCTTCTCCACCGGTGATCAGTTCTTCACTTACATGCGCGATGCCTTCGACGTGCTCTATGCGGAAGGCGTTGCCGGCGCGCC
>SDZE01000500.1 GCA_004173095.1 Bradyrhizobiaceae bacterium | reverse complement strand
GCGATCAAGTCCGGCCTGACCTTTTACGATGAGCTCTATGTCCATCTTGCGGAATCCAGCAAGAATCCGTTGTTCAGTTTCGACAAGGCGATGCGGGCGGCGGCTTTGAAACGTGGGGTCGCCATCTTACCGGCGTGATCGCCGGTCCATTTCGTGCTACCAACGACACCATGACCGATGTGATCGACATTCCCCTCGACACGATCCTCGCAAAACTGCGAGCGCTGGCGCCTGCGCTCAGAGCAGAAGGCGTGACGCGGCTGGCCGTGTTCGGATCGCGCGTGCGCGGCGATGCGCGGCCGGACAGCGATCTGGACATTCTGTTGGAAGCCGCCGCCGTGAGCGGGAAGCTGTCGTTCGATTGGTCGAAGGTCATGAACATGATCGAGGATGACATCGGTGTGTGGCCGCATATCATGTTCGACAGCGAACTGACGCCGCGCATTCGTGAACGGATGGCCGACGATCTGATCGAGGTGATTTGATGCCTCCCTCCGCGGATGATCGTCTCGCGCACATTCTGGAACGCATCAAGCTGATCGAGCGCGCAATTGACGGCATGACCTACGATCAGTTTGCCGATGACGAAATCATCATGGCCGCCGTCGAGCGTTTTTTGGCGGTGATATGCGAAGCATCGATCCGGCTGCCCGAAGAGACCAAGCGACAGGCTCCTGCGATAGAATGGCGGCGTATGAATAATTTCGCCAATTTGTTACGACATGCCTATCACGCGGCCAAGCCGGATGAAGTATGGCAAATCGTTCAAGACCACTTGCCTCCGCTCAAAGCGTTCGTTGAGAGCCAGATTAGCGAATGACCCGATACGTTTCTTCTCGTCTGTCCGCGGCGGCCTTGCTGCTCGCTGTGTCCTGCACCGCCGCCCCCGCCGCAGATCGCAAACCCGACATCGCGTTGAAGGCCAATCACACCGAGGTCACCGTCTCCTTCGACGACGCCATCAGGGCCGATGCGCCGCTGCTGAAATATCTCTCGACCGCGAGCAACAATTGGGCCGCCAAAACGCTGAAGGAACTCGTCGCGCAGCGCAAGGACATGAACGACCTGCCGGCGGATATCCGCAACCGGCCGTGGAGTTCGGAGCGCAGCTATACGCAGGATGCCCTCGTGGCGGGTCGCTATGCCAGCATCATCCGCGGTGATTTCAGTTTCACCGGCGGCGCGCATCCCAATCACGGCAACGATACGCTGTTGTGGGACAGGCAGGCCGGCAAGATGATCAGCATCCGTCCCTTCTTCACCGAACTCGCCGACAACGGCCCGGCGATGACGGCGATCCGCACTGCAGTGGTCGCCGATCTCAAACTTGAAAAGAAGAAGCGCGATCCGGACAATCCCGATCTAAGCCCGGTCGACGCGCTGGAGCCGAAGCTGCTGAAGATCGGCCCGGTGTCGCTGGCGCCGTCGACAGCGGCCGGCAAGAGCTCCGGCCTGACGTTCCATTACGATCCCTATGCGGTGGGGTCCTATGCCGAAGGCGGCTATACGGCCTTCGTGCCATGGACGGTGCTGACGCCCTATCTGTCGGCGGAAGGCACCGCGATCTTCGGCGGCGCATCTGTCCGCGACGACAGCAAGGCCCCACAGTGACGCGCGCGCCCATCGACATCACCGCACTCGCCACCGATATCCGCGCCGGATCGCGCGCGGCATTGGCGCGCGGCATC
>SDZE01000020.1 GCA_004173095.1 Bradyrhizobiaceae bacterium | reverse complement strand
GAAGGTTTCAGGCACCCCATAGACGCCCCACTCGATCGAGCCGCGGCCATTGCCATCGACACCGACGATGCCGAACGGATTGCCGTAGCGGCCGAGAAAGCGGCGGGCATTGTCGGCGGCATCCTTGTAGTTGATCCCGACCATCTGCAGCCGCGTATCCTTGCCGAGCTCGGTGAGGATCGGCGCCTCGTCGTGACACGGCACGCACCACGACGCCCAGACATTGACGATACTGACCTTGCCGATCAAGGCGGCGGGGTCGAGGCCGGGGATCGGCGTGCCGTTGGCGTTGAGGCCCGGCAGCGCCGGCAATGCGGTCTGCGGCGCCTGCCTGCCGATTAGCGCCGATGGCAGTCTCGCCGGATCGGCGCCAAGGCGAAACCAGAACAGCGCGGCGAGCGCGACAAAGATCAGCAGCGGGAGTGCCAGGACCCAGCGGCGCTTCGGTGGGGCGGTTGTAAGGTCGCTCATTTCAGATCCGTGGCGCTGCGGCCGGATCGACGCGCGGCACCGGACTGCTCCAGCATATGCAAGCGCGCGCGCACGCGGCGATGGTCGATGGTGATCCAGATGATGAGCACCAGCACGACGGCCGCGACCAGCGCATAGGACATGATGATGAAAGACGCGTAGGGACCCAGCGACATCACGGCAGCGCCACCGGCTTGGCGGCCTGCAGCATCTGCAGCGAGCGCAGGCGACGCCGCAGGATCTCGTTGCGCATGGCGGCGAGATGCAGCGTGATGAACAGCAGCGAGAACGCGACCGCCATCACCAGCAGCGGATAAAGGAACGATTTGTCGAGCGCCGAGCCGCCCATCCGGATCACCGACGCCGGCTGATGCAGCGTATTCCACCAATCGACCGAGAACTTGATGATCGGAATATTGATGGCGCCGACCAGCGTCAGCACTGCGGCGGCGCGCGCCGCGCGCGATGGATCCTCGACGGAGCGCCACAGCGCGATCAGGCCGAGATACATCAGAAACAGGATCAGCACCGACGTCAGCCGGGCGTCCCATTCCCAGTAGGTCCCCCACATCGGCCGTCCCCACAGCGAGCCGGTGACCAGTGCGAGAAAGGTGAACGCAGCCCCGATCGGCGCTGCAGCCTTGGCAGCGACATCGGCGAGCGGATGGCGCCACACCAGCGTGCCCAGCGACGCCACGGTCATGACGCCCCAGACGAACATGGACAGCCAGGCATTGGGCACATGGATGAACATGATCTTGACGGTGGCGCCCTGCTGATAGTCGTCGGGCGCCAGCGCGGCCTGATAAAGGCCCACAGCGAGCAGCACGCCGGTGAGGATTGCCAGCCACGGCAGAATGCGGGTGGTCAGGGACAGGAACCGGGTCGGATTGGCGAGTTCGGTCAGCGTCATGGCATTTCCACTAGTCGCAGTCCCGTCCGCGATCAATGCAACTTATTCTCATTTGTTTGATGCCGTCACGGATTGATCTCGGTCAATCCATGCCGTGACGCATGCTGGCCGCCGCGGCGAATGGTCCGATCACGAGACTCGCCAGCGAGATCGCGCACAGGATCGAGAATGGCGTCTCGAACGACATCGTGCCTTGTTCGACGATCACGGCATTCGACGCGGCGACGCCGAAGATCAGCACCGGGATCGAGAGCGGCAGCACCAGTACCGCCATCAGCAGCCCGCCGCGCCGCAGCATGACCGCCAGCGCCGCCCCGATCATGCCGGTGAAGGTCAGCGCCGGCGTCCCGACCAGCAGCGTCAGCGCGACGGCCGCTGTCGCCGAGGCATCGAGATTGAGCAGCAGGCCGAGCACCGGCGTCGCCACCACCAGCGGAACGCCGGCGGCAAGCCAATGCGCCAGCGCCTTGGCGGCGCAGGTCAATTCCAGCGGCGTGCGGCTCATCAGGAGAAGGTCGAGCGACCCATCCTCGTGGTCGGCCATGAACAGCCGGTCGAGGGTCAGCAGGCTCGCCAGCAAGGCACCGAGCCAGAGGATGGCGGGGCCGAGGCGGGCCAGCAAATTCAAATCGGGGCCGATGGCGAATGGCATCAGCACCACGACGGTGAGGAAGAACAGCACGCCGATCAGCGCACCGCCACCGATCCGCATCGCGATCCGGATATCGCGACGGATGAGGGAAAGAAGCGCGGTCATGCGGTGCGCTCTCGCAGCGAAGGGCGCTGTAAGTCCCCTCTCCCGCCCTTGCGGGGGAGGGTTAAAGTGGGGGCAAGCCACACGCTCCTGCCATCAGGATCAGGCATGTTCGCCCATGCGGAGATCCGAGTATGGGGCTTGCCCCCACCCCGGCCCTCCCCCGCAAGGGCGGGAGAGGGAGCAGGTCGGGCGGAGATTGGAGGCGTGACGATCCTGACTTTCATCACCCCCCACTCCCGATCCGCAATTCCCGCGCTGCGATCCCGAGTGGCGTGTGTGTCGCGGCCATGATCAGCCCGCCGGCCGCGAGATGCGCCGTCATCAGTCCCGCGAACACGTTCTGGCTGCGCGCATCCAGCGCCGAGGTCGGCTCGTCCAGCAGCCAGATCGGCCGCTTGATCGTCAACAGCCGGGCGATCGATAGCCGTCGGCGCTGACCGGCAGACAGAAAGCCGGCTGGCAGATGCGCGGCATGGCCGAGACCGACGGCCTCCAGAGATGCCGTCGGGTCGGAGGCCGCGCCACCGAGGAATTCCAACCAGAAACACAGGTTTTCCATCACCGTCAGGGCCGACTTCAGGGCATCACGATGGCCGAGATAATGGGCCTGCTCAGCCACTGTCAGTTCGCTATCGCCGCCATCGAGCACGACATGTCCGCCCGAGGGCGCGATCAGCCCTGCGATCAATCGTAGCAGCGACGTCTTGCCGGCCCCGTTGGCGCCGACCACGGCCACGGCCTCGCCTGCTTTCGCCTCGAAATCGAGATTCGCGAAAACTTCGCGGCCGGCACGCACGCATCGCAGGTCTTGCCCCGCCAGCCGCATCGTCACCCTGTCCATTGCGCCGCTGATCATGGCTCGGCGTATCGCGGCGTTGTCGCATCATTTCGCAGGGCTGCAAACGATTGTCGATATGGCAGCGACCCTGGAAAGATTCTATAAGACCCAATTGATGCAGCACACAATCGGCGCTGCAAAGCGACAGGCCACTCCGCCGATGGTGTTTCAGCTCCCTCCCTGGGAGTCCGTCAACTGAATTGGAACCTTCTCGCATGACTTCACTCGACAGTTTCAAGTGCCAAAAGACCCTCAAGGTGGGCACCAAGACATATGTCTATTACAGCCTGCCTCTGGCCGAGAAGAACGGCCTGACCGGCATTTCGAAACTGCCCTATTCGATGAAGGTGCTGCTTGAGAACCTGCTGCGCAACGAAGACGGCCGCAGCGTCAAGAAGGAAGACATCGTCGCCTTCTCGAAATGGCTGAAGAAGCGCAAGCTGGAGCATGAAATCTCGTTCCGTCCGGCACGCGTGCTGATGCAGGACTTCACCGGTGTGCCGGCGGTGGTCGATCTCGCCGCCATGCGCAATGCGATGCAGGCGCTGAAGGGCGATCCGAAGAAGATCAATCCGCTGGTCCCGGTCGATCTCGTCATCGACCATTCGGTGATCGTGAACTTCTTCGGTGACAACAAGGCGTTCGGCAAGAACGTCGCCGAGGAGTACAAGCAGAACAAGGAGCGCTACGAGTTCCTGAAATGGGGCCAGAGCGCATTCTCGAACTTCTCCGTGGTGCCGCCCGGCACCGGCATTTGCCATCAGGTCAATCTGGAATATCTGGCGCAGACGGTCTGGACCAAGAAGCAGAAGATGAAGGTTGGCCGCACCACCGGCACCTTCGAGGTCGCCTATCCCGACACGCTGGTCGGCACCGACTCCCACACCACCATGGTCAACGGCCTGGCCGTGCTCGGCTGGGGCGTCGGCGGCATCGAGGCGGAAGCCGCGATGCTCGGCCAGCCGCAGTCGATGCTGCTTCCCGACGTGGTCGGCTTCAAGCTGTCCGGCCAGCTCAAGGAAGGCGTCACCGCCACCGACCTGGTGCTCACTGTCACGCAGATGCTGCGCAAGCAGGGCGTGGTCGGCAAGTTCGTCGAATTCTACGGCCCCGGCCTCGATTTCATGTCGGTGGCCGACAAAGCGACCATCGGCAACATGGCGCCGGAATACGGCGCCACCTGCGGCTTCTTCCCGGTTGATGCCGCCACGCTCGATTATCTGAAAACCTCGGGCCGCAAGTCGGCGCGGGTTGAACTGGTCGCCGCCTATGCCAAGGCACAGGGTCTATTCCGCACGGCAAAGTCGCCGGATCCGGTCTTCACCGAAACCCTCAAGCTCGATCTCGGCGATGTGGTGCCGTCGATGGCCGGCCCGAAGCGGCCCGAGGGCCGCATTGCGCTGCCGGCGATCGCCGACGGCTTCCAGGCCGCGCTGACCAGCGAATACAAGAAGTCCGACAATCACGACGCCCGCTTTGCGGTTGAAGGCAAGAATTTCGACCTCGGCCATGGCGATGTGGTGATCGCCGCCATCACCTCCTGCACCAACACCTCGAATCCGAGCGTGCTGATCGCAGCGGGCCTGCTGGCGCGCAACGCCGTCGCCAAGGGGCTCAAGGCCAAGCCATGGGTGAAGACCTCGCTGGCGCCGGGCTCGCAGGTCGTCGCCGAGTATCTCGCCAATTCGGGCCTGCAGCTCGACCTCGACAAGGTCGGCTTCAACCTGGTCGGCTTCGGCTGCACCACCTGCATCGGCAATTCCGGCCCTCTGCCGGAGCCGATCTCGAAGTCGATCAATGACAACGGCATCGTCGCCGCGGCCGTCCTCTCTGGTAACCGCAATTTCGAAGGCCGCGTGTCGCCGGACGTGCAGGCGAACTACCTCGCCTCGCCGCCGCTGGTGGTGGCCCATGCGCTGGCCGGCACCGTGACGAAGAACCTCGCGGTCGAGCCGATCGGCGAGGGCAAGGATGGCAAGCCGGTGTTCCTGAAGGACATCTGGCCGACCAGCCAGGAGATCAACGCTTTCATCAAGAAGTACGTCACCTCGACGATCTTCAAGAAGAAGTATGCCAACGTGTTCGACGGCGACAAGAACTGGCAGAAGATCAAGACGGTCGAGAGCGAGACCTACAAGTGGAACATGGGCTCGACCTATGTGCAGAACCCACCCTATTTCGAGGGCATGAAGCAGCAGCCGGAAGCCATCACCGACATCATCGATGCGCGGGTGCTGGCGCTGTTCGGCGACAAGATCACCACCGACCACATCTCCCCGGCCGGTTCGATCAAGCTGACGTCGCCCGCCGGCAAGTATCTGTCGGAGCACCAGGTGCGCCCGGCCGACTTCAACCAGTACGGCACCCGTCGCGGCAATCACGAAGTCATGATGCGCGGCACCTTCGCCAATATCCGCATCAAGAACTTCATGATGCAGGGCGCCGACGGCAATGTGCCGGAAGGCGGCATGACCAAGCACTGGCCCGACGGTGAAGCGATGTCGATCTTCGACGCCGCGATGAAGTATCAAGCCGAGCAAGTGCCGCTGGTGGTTTTCGGCGGCGCTGAATACGGCAACGGATCGTCGCGCGACTGGGCCGCCAAGGGCACGCGCCTGCTCGGCGTCCGCGCCGTGATCACCGAAAGCTTCGAGCGCATCCATCGCTCGAACCTGGTCGGCATGGGCATCCTGCCGCTGACCTTCGCGGACGGCGCGTCGTGGAAGAAGCTCGGCCTCAAGGGCGACGAGAAGGTGTCGATTCGCGGCCTGCAGGGCGATCTCAAGCCGCGCCAGCAGCTGATCGCGGAGATCACCTCGGCCGACGGTTCGGTTCAGAAGGTCTCGCTGCTGTGTCGCATCGACACGCTGGATGAGCTCGAATACTACCGCAACGGCGGAATTCTCCACTATGTGCTGCGCCAGCTCGCGGCTTGATATCGATCAAGAGTGAGGCCATTGGCCTCACTCCGAATTGAGTGGCAGGTGAACGGAGGGCGGCCTATGAAGAGCCGCCTTCTGCGTTTGAGGAAACCAGCGTTTCCTCTTTAATTCATTGCGCGACGCTGTCGCACGCGACCACCGGATCCGGCGCCCTTCATGAAACCTTTGGCTGATGCATCGCGATCGACCGGCATTGTTGCAGCCGTAGTCGCCGTCGTCCTTGGTCAACTCGGCGTTGCAGGTGGCCTGATCTCGAGCGCACAGGCGCAGCCGCGCGCGGTCGTCGAGCTGTTCACGTCGCAGGGCTGTTCCTCGTGTCCGCCGGCCGACAAGATCATCGGCGACCTTGCCAAGGATCCTTCGGTGATCGCACTCAGCATGCCGATCGATTACTGGGACTATCTCGGCTGGAAAGACACGCTGGCGGATTCTCGCTTCACCGCGCGGCAAAAGGCCTATTCGCAGATGCGCGGCGATCGCGACGTCTACACACCGCAGGCTGTGATCAACGGCGCCAGACAGGTGATCGGCAGCGACCCCGAACAGATTAAGCTGACCATCGACGAGACCAGGAAGCTGGACACGGTGATGAACGTGCCAGTGTCGCTGTCGGTGTCGGGCAAACACGTCAACGTGTCGGTCGCCGCGGCCCACGACAAGACAATGCCGAATCGCGGCGAGGTCTGGATCTGTTCGGTGTCCAAGGCGGTCCCGATCACGGTCGGGCGCGGCGAGAACCGTGGCCGCGAACTGGTCTACTACAATGTGGTGCGCAACTGGCTGAAGGTCGGCGACTGGAACGGCAGCGCCGCCAGCTGGACCGTGCCACTTGAGAATGTCAGCCGCGACGGCGTCGATGCCGCCGTGGCCTATGTCCAGGACGGCACCCGCGACGAGCCCGGCCCGATGCGCGGCGCGGCATTTACCTCGCTGCAGTAACCGACGCTCGCAAACGCTGCCGTCTGATTACCGCGTCCCGATCCCCGCTGCGCGAGCTAGCGCCGCGCCTCGATCGGCAAACGCCCACCCCCAAAAGAAAAAGGACCAATTTTCATTGGCCCTCAAGGTCGTCTTATCACTGCGCAGGGTCCGATCCCAACGACCGCGGGGGGCTGGGGGCTGAGGAATCCGAGACCGGAAGAACCGGACCCGACGCAGTATCTTGGTATCGCAGGCCACAAGGGCATCGGCTGGGCTAAAATTTGGCGGCAATAAGATTGGCCTAACGTTCCCGTGACGAACGATTTCTTAATGGCCATGGAAGCGAAACGGGTCTTGCGGGCCGTGGCCGACGGCGCAATCATGGAGGTGATATGACAGGAGACGCCGATGGATGGGATGTCGGGAGATACTGAACCCAGTTCGAACCGCATGACGGCTGCAGCCCCCGTCGTCAGCTTCAACCGGCTCGAGCTCAGCCGTATCCTCAACCTCTATGGTCGCATGGTGTCGGATGGCGAATGGCGCGACTACGCAATCGACTTCCTGCGTGATCGTGCAGTTTTCTCCGTGTTTCGGCGCGCATCGGAAATGCCCATCTACCGGATCGAGAAGGACCCGCGGTTGGCCCGCAAACAGGGCATGTACAGCGTCATCTCGGCCACCGGGATGATCCTGCGCCGCGGCCATGAACTCGACCGCGTGCTCCTGGTGATCGATCGCAAGCTGGCTGTGGTATGACGTTCTCTCCCTCCCCCAAGCAGCGAAAGCTGCGCCGTGGGGAGGTGGCCCAAGCCTGGCGAAGCGAAGCTTTGCTAAGGCGAGTGACGGGTGTGGTGCCCGCTGCATCGAGATGGTGTCGAGCCAGCGACCGAATTTGAAGCCGACATCCGGATGTGTGCCGATCATCTTGAAGCCGGCATTGCGATGAACCGCCACCGATCCGGCATTGGCGCTATCGCCGATCACCGCCACCATCTGTCGGAATCCCTTTGATTCGCTGGCGTTGATCAGCGCGGCGAGGAGCTTGCCTCCGATGCCCCGGCGCTGTGCTGCTGGCGCCAGATAAATCGAATTCTCGACGGTGAACCGATAGGCGATGCGCGGCCGGTGCGGGCCGGCATAGGCATAGCCCTGCACCTGATCGCCATCGACCGCCACGAGATAGGGAAAGCCACCGCCCACCAGCGCGTCATAGCGCCGGGTCATCTCGGCCAGATCCGGCGGATCCAGCTCGAACGTCGCGGTGCCGTGCAGGACCGCCTCTTCATAGATGGCGGTGATGGCGAGCAGGTCTGCGGCCGTCGCCGGGCGGATTTCGATCTCGGACATGCAACGACAGTATTTTTGCCCTCTGCAAAAGAAAAGCCCCGGCTTTTGGCCGGGGCTTTGATGGCTTCTGGTAAGACGCCGAACTTACTCTTTCTGTCCGAGCAGCTGCAGCAGCAGCGTGAACAGGTTGATGAAGTTCAGGTAGAGCGACAGCGCGCCGGTGATTGCAGCACGTTCCGCGATGTCACCACCCTGCGAGGCGTAACCGTAGATGTAGTCGTTCTTCAGCCGCTGGGTGTCGTAGGCGGTGAGGCCTGCGAAGATCAGCACGCCCACCACCGAGACGATGAACTGCAGCATCGACGATGCCACGAAGATGTTCACGATGCTCGCGATGATGATGCCGAACAGGCCCATCAGCAGGAACGAACCCATCCCCGTCATGTCACGCTTGGTGGTGTAGCCATACAGGCTCAGCGCACCGAACGAGGCCGCGGTGATGAAGAACACGCGCACGATCGAAGTGTGCGTGTACACCAGGAAGATCGACGACAGCGAAACGCCCATCAGTGCAGCGAAGGCCCAGAACATGATCTGTGCAGTCGCCGGCTTAAGGCGGTTGATGCCGAACGAGATGGCGAACACCATCACCAGCGGCGCGGCAATGAACACCCACTTCAGCGGGCTGGCGAACATGTAATAGCCGAACGCCGACAGGTGGGTGGAACCGACCCGCGCCACGGCATTGGAGGCGTCGGTAACGGCGCCCATATACACGCCCAGCGCGGCAAAGCCAGTGATGGCCAGGCCGATGGTCATGTAGTTGTAGATGCGCAGCATGTAGGAGCGCAGGCCGGCATCCACCGCGGCGGTGTCACGCGCGCCGGCATGGCCGAACGGAGAAGCATAGTTACGGTCTAGATCCGACATGGTCGAAACCTCGATAAGTTGTCCAAGCGCCCGCAAAGGGTGTGCGTCGCTGGCCCGAATTATATCCCAGATTCAGCGCCGTACGTGATTTAAAATCGCGTCACAAACGCTGAAGGCCTGACCCAAAGGGTATGTGGGAAACTAACACATCCACTGCAAGCTTCCATGCGTGGCGGAATGTCGCTCCGCACCGCTTGCCGGCATCTTTGGTTAAACCCGATGCGGCATCGGTGTTTGTCGATTCGGATCGTTTTGGGACGAATCAACCGCTTGCCCGGGCAAAGCGGCTGGGGAAATCGTCATAAATTGCGCAGGACGGCCGCCGGCTTTTGGTTCAGGGCCACCAGGGTGCCGAGCAGGCCGAGACCCACTGTGACAATAAGCGCCGCCAGCACGACGCCGGACGCGCTGCCGCTCTGCCAGACAAAACCCAGGTTCATCAGCCTTGTGACGATCAGCCACGCAGCCAGAGAGCCGGCAATCACGCCGAACACCGCAGTGGCGAGGCCGATCATCAGATATTCGAGCGCGTAGGCGCCGAGTAGCCTGGCGCGGGTAGCGCCGAGGGTTTTGAGGATGACAGCATCATAGACGCGGTGGCGATGGCCGGCAGCCAATGCGCCGCCCAGCACGAGAATCGCTGACAGCAGCGTCACCGAACTGGCGCCGCGGATCGCGAGGGTTAGATTTTTGACCACCGTGCCGACCGTATCGAGCGCCTCACGCACCCGCACCGTGGTCACCATCGGGAAAGCATCGGCCACCGCTTTGACCAGTGACGCATCTTTCGCAGGGTCCGCCTGTGGCTCGGTGAGGGTCGCGATATGGGTATGCGGCGCGCCGCGGAACGTATTGGGCGAAAACACCA
>SDZE01000491.1 GCA_004173095.1 Bradyrhizobiaceae bacterium | reverse complement strand
TTCGACATGTACAGCCGCACCGGATATCTGTTTTCGCTGGCTGTGCTGGTCGTCACCTTCGTCGTGCTGCAGCGGTTCGTCCGCTCGCCGTTCGGGTTGATGTGCCGCGGCATCAAGGACGACGATCTGCGCGCCAAAATGATCGGCGTGTCGATCTATCCGCGTCTCGTCGCCATGTATGGCGTGGCGGGCGCAGTCGCCGGCATCGGCGGCGCGTTGACGGCCATCTCGACCGGCGTCGTCGGGCTCGACAGCGTCAGCTTCGAGCGCTCTGCCGAAGTGCTGGTGATGCTGGTGCTTGGCGGCGCCGGGCATCTCTGGGGTGCATTGGCCGGCACGGTCATCTTCATGATCTTCGAGCATGTTGTCGCTGCCGCCAACCCGTTCCACTGGATGACGATGGTCGGCCTGCTGCTGATTCTGATCGTCGTGTTCGCGCCGCGCGGCCTGATCGCGCCGGTCATGTCGCTATGGACCAAGATGACGCGAAAGGGGACGGCGGCATGAGCGTTCTCCTGGAAGCCCGCGGGGTTTGCCGATCTTTCGGCGGTCTCGACGTCACCCGCGACGTCAATTTCAAACTGGTGTCCGGCGATCGCGTCGCCTTGATCGGCCCGAATGGTGCCGGCAAGACGACACTGGTGAACCTGATCACCGGCGACATTGCGCCGAGCCGCGGCCAGTTCTGGATGGGTGAGGACGACATCACCGGGCTCAGCATCCCCGAGCGCGTGCGTCGCGGGCTGGTGCGCACGTTTCAGACGACGCGTCTGTTCGCCAATCTGACCGTCGCCGACAATGTTGCGCTGGCGATCATGCAGCGCAAGCGCATCAGCCGCCGCATTTTTTCCAGCGCCACCGAGCTGCCCGAGGTCAAAGCCGAATGGAGCGAGATCCTCGCGCATCTCGGCCTCGACCATCTCGCATATCGCAAGGTGATCGAACTCGCCTATGGCCAGCAACGGCTGATCGAACTGGCCATCGGACTGGCGCTGCATCCCAAAGTCCTGTTGCTCGATGAGCCAGCGGCCGGTGTGCCGCATGACGAAGCGCCGAAGATCCTCGACGCCATCAATCGCCTGCCGGCGGATATCGCCGTTCTGATGATCGAGCACGACATGGATCTGGTATTCAAATTCGCCAGGCGCGTGCTCGTGCTGGCGGCCGGGCGGCTGATCTTCGAGGGATCGCCCGCGGATGTGACCGCCGACCATGAAGTGCGCCGCGCCTATCTGGGGAGCTATGCCGATGCCCGCCACAGCGCTTGAGATCAGCGACCTGAACGCCGGCTATGGGCCGACCCGCATCATCGAAGACATCTCGTTCAAGGTGGCAGCGGGCGATCGTCTCGCCGTGATCGGCCGCAACGGCATGGGCAAGACGACGTTGCTGGCGACGCTGATGGGATTGACCACGCGTCACGGCGGCGCGATCAGCCTGAACGGTGAGGATATCGCAGGCCGCCGGACCTCGGCGCGCGCGGCGCTCGGAATTGGTTACGTGCCGCAGACCCGCGATATCTTTCCGTCGCTCACGGTCGATGAAAATCTGCGGACCGGTCTCAAGGGACGCGCCCCATCTGCCCTCGACGAAGCCTATGCGATGTTTCCGCGCCTGCGTGAGCGTCGCGGCAATTTCGGCAAGCAGCTGTCAGGGGGCGAGCAGCAGATGCTGTCGATGGCGCGCACCTTGCTCGGCCAGCCATCGATCCTGTTGCTGGACGAACCGCTCGAAGGTCTGGCGCCGGTGATCTGCGACGAGCTGATGGCCATGCTGACGGGCCTCGCCGCGACCGGCGAGATGACCATCATCCTGGTCGAGCAGCAGATCGAACGCGCTCTCGCTTTCGCCAATGGCGTGATGGTGATGGAGCGCGGGCGCACCAGCTGGAGCGGCACGCCGGACGCGCTGAAAAGCGATCATGGCTTGATCGATCGCCTGGTGGGCGTCGGCATTCACTGATCGACGCCGAGCCACGCAGGCCGGGAAGGGCGACGGCTCAGGCCGCCAGATCCCACAGTCGGGGGCAGCCGCGGAGAACCACCGAGCGACCTGCAGGTGTCAGCGCCGGCACGGTATCCGACAGCACCACAAGCCCGAGTTCGGCGAGCTGTTCCAGAATATAGCGGTTCAGCCTCACAATGGGCGCGCCGGGGCGCAGCGCCCGCAGCATATCCCACTGGTTTGCGGTGAGCTGAATGTCCGTCTCGGTCGGCATGTCGTCCTGCTTTGGTCCTGCTGCGCGGAAGCGCCCGCTCGTCTACGTCAGTCACTACGGACCTTGTGTGAATCCGTTGCGACAGCCTTGCGGCTGAATTGGGAATGGCCTGATTTATTTGTTGGGAGATGGTCGCACGCGCGCTTTGCGCGGCTGTCATATCGACGTGTCACACAGGCGCGCTTACAACAAGCGCGAATCACGACGCGCTCACATCTAAAGAAAAGCGGAGCGGTGTGCCACCCTTATTGGAAAAAATCGTGCAACTGATGCGCCATCGTCTGACGTTGCGATTGGCCGGTCTGGTCGTCAGCCTCGTCATCGCCGTCGTCGCGTTTCTGGCGCTCGGCAAGGCGCTCAAGGGCGTCGATCCCGACAAGGTGTTCGCAGCCATGCGCCTGGTGGAGCCCCAGGCCATCGCGCTGTCGCTGGTTTTCGTCGCGATCTCCTATGCCAGTCTGACTCTGTACGATTGGCTGGCGCTGAAGATGATCGGACGGGGAGACTTGCCGTATCGCGTGGCAGCGCTCGCCAATTTCACCAGCTATCCCATCGCCCACGGCACCGGGGCGGTCTTGCTGGTATCGTCGGCCGTCCGTTATCGGATCTACGCACCGTATGGCATCGGACCCGGGGATGTCGTGCGCATCTGCTTTCTCACCGGCCTGACATTCTGGCTCGGTAATCTCACGGCCTTGGCGCTGAGCACGATCCATGCCCCCGGCGCCATCAGCAGGATCGATCAACTGTCACCCGACATCAACCGCGCCATTGCCATCGTGATCGTGCTCGCGATCATCGGCTATGTGCTGTGGACCTGGAACGGCAGCCGCCGCATTGGCGGTGGCCATTGGTCTGTTCCGGTCCCGAGCGGCCGCAATGTCTTCCTGCAGATCGGCATCGGCCTGGTCGATCTCGGCGCCGCCGCCTTGTCCATGTATGTGCTGATACCCGAGACGATGAATGTCAGCTTGGAGCAGGTGGTCGTGGTGTTCATCGCCGCGACACTGCTCGGTTTTGCAAGCCATGCGCCGGCTGGCATCGGCGTGTTCGATGCGACCATCCTGATCGGGCTCGGCACCGAGCATACGGAGCAACTGCTCGCGGTGCTGCTGCTGTTCCGCCTGTTCTATCACCTGATCCCGTTCGTTCTCTCGCTCGCCCTTTTCGGTGGCGTCGAGGCGTATCGGAACGTCAAGCGGCGAAGGCTGGCACCGAGCGGCTGGTGATTGAGCCGGAGTGCATCGGCCCGACCCCGCCGCGATCGCTTATGCCTTCAGCGTCAGTACGGCCAGTTGGGCATAGCCGCGCAACGGGCGCTTGAAATCGAGCTGTGCTTGATGGCGCTCGGCGAGCGTGACCAGCGCATGCTGCAGATCGCTCCGCGGTGTCACGTCGAACAACGCGAGCCAGCGCTGCAGCATCTTGCGTGCTGAAGCCGGCAGGCCTTCCTGATCGCCGAAATCGACGATGTGCAATCGGCCCCCGGGTTTCAGGCGAGTCACAGCCTCACGCAGCACATCGTGCCATGCCGGGATCATGGAAAGCGCATAGGAGATGACGATGTGATCCGGCGCGACGCCGAACAGCCGGATCGGATCGAAATCGGTGGCATCGCCATGGGCGACGCGGATGCGGCCGTCGAGGCCGTGGCGCTTGATCGCGCCGAGCGCGGTTGTCAGCATCTCCGTCGAGACATCGATGCCAGAGAACTGCGCCGCTGGATAGCGCCGCGCCGCCTGCACCAGATTGCGTCCGGTGCCGCAACCGATTTCGAGCACGTGGCTGCCGGGCGCGGGATTCAGCTCTGCGATCAGTTGATCGCGGCCGAGCAGATAATAGCGGCGGGTGGCGTCGTAGATGAAACGCTGCCAGCGATACATCCGGTTCATGCGATGGGTGGCATCGCTCGGCCACGACGTCTGCGATGTGCCGCGGGTGCCGGGTTCGGTTTCGGATACGATCGTCACGATGCACCTCGTCGCATATCGGAGTTATTTGCAGCCATGTCACCGCAAGACGACGGCGGTGTGACAGTGGATTTGTCACGCCATAGCGATGGTTCGGAGAAGACCTGTCGCAAAACTGCAGTCTGCAGTTGATAAAAATTTCAGAATGCCGAGTCGGTGCCGTCAAAAGGATTGCCAGAAGGACCGCTATGAACACCCAACTGATCGCCGACGCCGTTCGCAACAGCCGCTCCCGGGATGAAGCAACGGTGTGGGACTCACTCTTCGCCTTCTGGTTCCGCCGACTTGTCTACACCCAAATCTGGGAAGATCCGGAAGCCGACATGGCCGCGCTTCAATTGAAGCCCGGCGCGTCGATCGTGACCATCTCCAGCGGTGGCTGCAATGCTTTGTCCTACCTCGCGGCGAAACCCGCGCATGTCTATGCGGTCGATCTCAACGAAGCGCATCTGTCGCTGTTGAAGCTGAAGCTCGCCGGCCTGCGTGCGCTGCCGAACTACCAGGATTTCTGGGCTTTCTTCGGCGAGGGCCAATCGAAGGCGAATGCGCAGATTTATCGCCAGCGCCTGCGTCCCTGTCTCGACGAGGAGGCGCGCGGTTACTGGGACGAGCGCACGATGTTCGGCCTCGGCCAGCCGCGCTACGGCTATTTCACCGACGGCTTCTATCGTCATGGCGCACTCGGCCGCTTCATCGGCTTCGGCCATATGATCGCGAAACTCGCCGGCGTCGATCTCGATGTGCTCCTAAAAGGCGAGGTGGGGTCGTCGGCGCGCGAGAAGGCGCTGGAGAAGCTGCATCGTGTGTTTCACTCCGGGTTCGCGCGGTTGCTGACACGCACGCCTGCGCTGGTCTTCAGCCTCGGCATCCCGCCGCAGCAGCGGACGCTTTTGGCCGGCGATCAGCCGCTCAACGAGGTGCTATACCAGCGCACGATGGCGCTGATCGATGGCCATCCCAACGCCAGTAATTATTTCGCCTGGCAGGCGCTGAGCCGCAGCTATATCGGCCCCGGTGACGTCTGCCTGCCACCCTATCTGCAGCGTGGCCGTTATGCCGATACCTGCAACCGGGCCGCACTGGTGACGCCGGTCCACGCCAATCTTCGGCTGTTCCTCGAGAGCCTGCCGGCGCGCGCGATCGATGCGGTGGTGCTGCTCGATTCACAGGACTGGATGGCACCGGATGAAATCCGCGCGTTGTGGGATGCGATCGATCGCGCCGGCAGCGACGATATTCGCGTCATCTTCCGCACCGCCGGCGCCGGATCGCCGCTGGAGGACGAGGTGCACGCCCCGATCAGGCAAACCTGGCAGCGCGATCCCGAACGCAGCGCCCGCGGGCTCGCCGAGGATCGCTCCGGAATCTATGGCGGCTTTCATCTGTATCAGAGGAAGCAGTAACTCTCCGCGGTCATGGCCGGGCTTGTCCCGGCCATTTACGCCCTGCCGCGCTGACGACAGACGTGGATACGCGGAACGAGCCCGTGCATGACGGTGATGACGTTAAACTCCGAGATAAATCTGCTGGATGTATTTATCGCTCGCGATCTCCTGTGCGGTGCCTTCGCGCACGGTGCGTCCGTGCTCCAGCACATAAACGCGATCCGCAATCCGCAGCGTCGATGTCGCATCCTGTTCAACGATCAGGATCGCGGTTCCGTCTTTCCTGATCTGTGTGATCGCATCGAAGATCAGTCCCTTCAATCGCGGCGCGATGCCGACAGAAGGTTCGTCGAGCAGCAACAGCTCCGGTCGCCCCATCAGCGCGCGGCCGATCGCGACCATCTGCTGCTCGCCGCCGGACAGCGTGCTCGACTGCTGCCACTGCCGCTCGCGCAGCACCGGAAACAGCGTGAACACCCGTTCGAGATCCTTGTCGATATCGGCCTTGTTCTTGCGCAGGTAAGCGCCGAGCTGCAGGTTTTTCAGAACCGACAATTCGGAAAACAGCTTGCGTCCTTCGGGGCAGTGGCAGATGCCCTTGGCGACGACATTGTAGGGCTCGATCGGATGCAGCGAGGCGTCCTTGAAATTCAGGGTGCCTTGCGCGGCGATGGAGCGCGAGATCGCCTTGAGCAGGGTGGTCTTACCGGCGCCGTTGGGGCCGAGCACGCCGATCAATTCGCCCTTTTCCACCGTGATGGACACGGATTCGATCGCCAACGCCTTGCCGTAGCTGACCTTGAGGTCCTTGACTTCAAGCAGAGGCATAGGAGTCCTCCGTCTTGCCGATATAGGCCTCGATCACCTTTTCATTTTTCACGATTTCTTCCGGCGGCCCGACGGCGATGATCTCGCCGAAATTCATCGCGATCACGCGCGACACCAGCGCCATGAATTCGCGCAGCTTGTGTTCGATCAGCAGAATGGTGAGGTTCTCCTCGCGGTGCAGGCGGCGGATCAATTGCGCCAGCTGTTCGATCTCGCTGCTTCCAAGCCCTGCGAAAGGCTCGTCGAGCAACAGCAGATCCGGGCGCGTCGCCAAGGCGCGAGCGATTTCGAGCCGCCGCAGATCACCATAAGGCAATGTCTCCACCGGTTCCTTGTCACGGCCACCGAGACCGACTTGCGCAAGCAGATGACGCGCGCGCGCCTCCTTGTCCTTGTCCTGGTTGGCGCGGGGCGACATGCAGGCGACCAGCACGTTTTCCAGCAGGTTCATGCCGATGAACGGCCGCGTGAGCTGGAAGGTGCGCGCCATGCCGCGATTGACGACCTGGTAGGGCGCGAGATCGCGGACCAGTTCACCATTGAAGTGGATGCTGCCGGCTGTCGGTGGCATGAAGCCGGTGAGGATGTTAAACAGTGTCGTCTTGCCGGCACCATTCGGGCCGAGAATGCCGGTGAAATCGCCTTTCTTGAGGGTGAAGCTCGCATTCTTCACGGCGGTCAGGCCGCCGAAGCGTTTGGTCACGCCGTTGACTTCGAGAAGGTCACTCATCGCAGGCGCTCCGTCATCCGGCGCCAGAGCGGCGCGATCAATCCGTTCGGCAGGAAGAACAGGATCATCATCAGCGTCAGCGTGTAGATCCAGAGCCGGTATTCGCCGAACCCGCGCAGCATCTCGGTGAGCAGCGTCAGCAGGATGGCGGCCACGGCGGCGCCGTAGATCGAGCCGATGCCGCCCACATAGACCATGATGATCACGGTGATGGACACGACAACCGAGAACAGCGGCGGTGACACCTGCAGCTGGTAATGCGCATAGAGCGCGCCGCCGAGCCCGGCGAAGCCGGCGGAGATCATCAGCGACACGATCTTGTAGAACGTGACATTGATGCCCGCCGCCTGACAGGTCGCTTCGTCGCCGCGAATGGCGCGCAGCAGCAGGCCCCAATGCGATCGGGCCAGCAATGTCAGGACGATGACCGTGACAGTGAGAATGCCGAGCGCGAACCAGTAGTAATAAAGCGGCGTCTTCATCAGGGGATCGAGGCCGTAGATGCCTTCTTCGCCGCCGGTATATTCCCAGAAGATCAGGCAGAGGCGCTGCAGGATCGCCGAGGTCGACAGCATGGCCAGCGCAAAATAAGGCCCGCGCAGGCGCAGCGTCGGAAATCCGACGAGGATGCTGAAAGCCACGGCGACGACGACGCCGAGCGGCAGGCTATACCACGGGTTCGCCGTCCAGATCGACGACAGGAAGCCGGCCGTATAGGCGCCGGTGCCGATGAACAGCGAATGTCCGAAATTCTCGCGGCCGGTGAGGCCGGACATGAAGTCCCAGCTCGCGGCCCAGATGCCGTAGATCACGCAGACGGTGAGCACGCCGGTGAGATAATTGCTGCCGGT
>SDZE01000407.1 GCA_004173095.1 Bradyrhizobiaceae bacterium | reverse complement strand
GCCGTGGCGACCTTCGGGAACGTGTCGGTGGTCATGATCGCCTTGGCGGCGTCGAGCCAGCCATCGGGCGTAACGTCTGCTGCGAGTCTATCGAGCACGCCGTTGAACTTGCTGGCGTCGAGCGGCTCGCCGATCACGCCGGTGGAGGCGAGAAAGATTTCATTCGGCTTGCAGCCGACGGCTTTCGCCGCGATGTCGCCGGTGAGTTTGGTCGAGGTCTTTCCTGTTTTGCCGGTGAAAGCATTGGCGTTGCCGGAATTGACCACAAGCGCCTGGGCCAATCCTCCCTTCGAAGATTTGCCGCCCTTCAAAACGGCACGGCACCACTCCACCGGCGCCGACGGGCACTTCGACGTGGTGAACACGCCGGCGGCCGTCGTGCCCTTGTCCATGACCGCCAGCAGCACATCGGTGCGGCCCTTGTAGCGGATGCCGGCGGCGGCGGTGCCGAGGCGAACGCCGGCGATGGCGGGCATCGCGGGCACATGCGTGGGAGCAAGGGGCGAAACGGGCGACGGTTTGGCCATGAGCGCTTTCAGCTTTCAATCAAAGATGACGCGCTCTCTATCATCTCTCGCAGCAAGGGGGGAGAGGCGTTTGTCGTCATCTCCCCGTCACAGCCGATCAGCCCGGTCCGAATTTGAAGCGACCATCGTCTTCCAGGAACGGTCCGCTGCGCATATAGAGCTGGCCATTCTCGCCGATAAAGAACAGCGTGTTCTTCGGCACCTTCTTCGCGCCCTTCAACAGGATCTTCGCGTTGTTGGTGCCCATGCGATACGCGAAGGTCTTGCCGGCCGCATCATAGCCATAGCCCATGTCGGGTGAGAGCACCCACGGCGTCGTGTTCGCCGTCGGCGCTTGTGCGGAAGCCGATGTGGTGAGGGTGGCGGTCGCCATCATGGCGATGCCGAACAGGAGCGACGTGCGCGCGGTCATCCGAGAAGTCTCCGTTATCCAGTTAGCGATCGGGATCGACACGAACCGCGGTCGGCATTTTGAACAAATCACGAACGATCGTTGTCCGTCAATATAGGCCAGATCCGCGCAGCAGGTTTGGTATTCCATGCCTGCGCGTCGGCGACTATCTTGGGGTTGTCGGACTTAGCGGTTCGCAGCAGCAGCGGTGATGGGGATGTTCGGGATGCGTGGACTGTTCGAGGGGATGTGCGTGGCCGCGTTGATGGCGTTGGCGCCGGGGATGGCGCAGGCCGATGATTTCAAGCTCAGCCAGAACCAGCGGATTTCCTGCGGTCGCGGGCTCAGCCCCGGCAAGCTATCCACCGCCACCTGTCGATCCTACGCCTATCTGTTCAATGCGAAGACGTCGGAATACTACCGCTGCACCGTCTCGCTGGCGATGACCCGCGACGCCAAGGAAGTCGTCAACGTGCAGACCGACGGCAATTGCAGCAAGAAGGCCCGCGTGTTCGATACCGATGGCGCCTATTCGTTCGATGTCGCCGAGACCGAGCCGCCGAACACCAATTCCTTCTTCGGCACCGGCGGCGTGGCGCTGTGGGTCAGCGACGACAAGCAGCGGAAGCTGCGCGGCTGCGTGACAATCCCGTCCGGCCTCGGCACCGATGTCTCGCGCTGTGTGGATATGAAGTTCGAGTAGGTAAGACGTGTAGTAGGACATGTAGGGTGGGCAAAGCGCAGCGTGCCCACCGCTTCCGTTGCTTGCATTCGA
>SDZE01000589.1 GCA_004173095.1 Bradyrhizobiaceae bacterium | reverse complement strand
CAGCATGGCGTGGCGACGGCGACCTTGTGCGCGCGCTTCGGTCTCGAATGCATCGTGTTCATGGGCGCCGTCGATGTCGAACGGCAGCAACCCAATGTGATCCGCATGGAGATGCTCGGCGCTCGCGTGGTGCCGGTGCAGGTTGGCGCGCGCACGCTGAAAGATGCGATGAACGAGGCGATGCGCGACTGGGTGACCAATGTCAGCGACACCTTCTATTGCATCGGAACGGTGGCCGGTCCGCATCCGTATCCGATGATGGTGCGCGACTTCCAGTCGATCATCGGCACCGAAACCAAAGCGCAGATGCAGGAGATCGAAGGGCGTCTGCCGGATTCGCTGATCGCCTGCATCGGCGGCGGCTCCAATGCGATGGGGCTTTTCCATCCGTTTCTCGACGACCCCTCGGTCGATATCTACGGCGTCGAAGCGGCCGGCCACGGCCTGACGCAATTGCACGCGGCGTCGATCGCCGGCGGCCGTCCCGGCGTGCTGCATGGCAATCGCACCTATCTGCTGATGGATGCGGACGGCCAGATTCAGGAAGGCCACTCGATCTCGGCCGGCCTGGATTATCCCGGCATCGGCCCCGAGCATTCCTGGCTGCATGAAATCGGCCGCGTGAAATATCTCTCGGCGACCGACGAGGAAGCGCTGGAAGGTTTCCAGCTGCTCTCGAAGCTCGAAGGCATCATCCCGGCACTGGAGCCGGCGCATGCCATCGCCAAGGTCGCCGAACTCGCCCCCAAGCTGCCGAAAGACCACCTGATGGTCATCAACCTCTCCGGCCGCGGCGACAAGGACGTCCCGCAGGTCGGCGATATTTTGAAGGCGCGGAAGTGAGCGAGCTTTTGATGAGAAGAGTCCCCTCACCCGGATCGCAAGCGCGATCCGACCTCTCCCCGGTGGGGAGAGGTGATTGGAGCTCTTGCTTCACCTCTCCCCACCGGGGAGAGGTCGCGCGCACTCGCGCGCGGGTGAGGGGGGTCTATTCCATCGCTGGCAACGTCGTCACAATCACCTCCAGCACGCCGTCGAGATTTTCATACACGCCCGTATTGCTGAAACGCAGCACGAAAAAGCCGGCGTCCTCCAGCACCCGCGTGCGCCGCGCGTCATGTGCTAGTTCTTCGATCGTCGCATGCGTCACACCGTCCACTTCGATGACAACCTTGCCATCGATCGTCACGAAGTCGACGATGAACCCGTTGATGATGTGCTGCCGGCGAAGTTTCCAACGGGCCAGCTGGCGTGCCCTGAGCGCCTGCCACAGCTTTGCCTCGGCGCTGGTCTGCGCGGCACGGAGTTGCTTGGCCCTGGCTTTGAACCTGTCCATCCCCACTCTCCGGGGTCACTATAGCACGGCGATCACCGCATCATGACCACCCGTATCGATACCCGTTTCGCCGAGCTCAAAGCCGAGGGGCGCTCGGCTTTCGTTACTTTCGTGATGGCCGGCGATCCCGATCCTGCGACGTCGCTGGAGATCGTCAAGGCGCTGCCGAAAGCTGGTGCTGATATCATCGAGATCGGCATGCCGTTCACCGATCCGATGGCCGATGGTCCCTCGATCCAGGCGGCGGGCCTGCGCGCGCTGCAGGCCGGCATGACGCTGAAGAAGACGCTGCAGCTGGTGCGCGATTTCCGCGCCACCGACAACAAGACGCCGATCGTGCTGATGGGTTACTACAATCCGATCTATAT
>SDZE01000047.1 GCA_004173095.1 Bradyrhizobiaceae bacterium | reverse complement strand
CACGCATTGAGGACCGCCATCATGGATCGCAGCAAGAATTCGCGCATCGTGCGCAGCCCGCGCGGCACCGAGCTTTCGGCCAAGGACTGGCTGACCGAAGCCCCGCTGCGCATGTTGATGAACAATCTCGATCCGGACGTCGCGGAGAATCCCAACGAACTGGTGGTCTATGGCGGCATCGGCCGCGCCGCGCGCAACTGGGAGGCTTTCGACCAGATCGCCAAATCGCTGCGTGAGCTGAACGCCGACGAAACGCTGCTGGTGCAGTCCGGCAAGCCGGTCGGCGTGTTCAAGACCCATACGGATGCGCCGCGCGTGCTGATCGCCAACTCCAACCTGGTGCCGCGCTGGGCCAATTGGGAGCATTTCAACGAGCTCGATCGCAAGGGCCTGATGATGTACGGCCAGATGACGGCCGGCTCGTGGATCTATATCGGCTCGCAGGGCATCGTGCAGGGCACCTACGAGACCTTCGTGGAGGCCGGTCGCCAGCACTATGACGGCGACCTGTCCGGTCGCTGGATCCTCACCGCCGGCCTCGGCGGCATGGGCGGTGCACAGACGCTGGCGGCCACCATGGCCGGTGCATCATGCCTGGCCGTGGAATGTCAGCCGAGCCGGATCGAGATGCGGCTGAAGAGCGGCTATGTCGATGTGCAAGCGAAGGATCTCGACGATGCCTTGGCGATCATCGAGAAGGCGAAGCAGGACAAGAAGGCGATCTCCGTTGCCGTGCTTGGCAATGCCGCCGATGTCTTCCCCGAACTGGTGCGTCGCGGCGTGCGTCCGGACATCGTCACCGACCAGACCTCGGCGCATGATCCCGTCAACGGCTATCTGCCGAAGGGCTGGACGCTGACGGAATGGGAAACCAAGCGCGCCAGCGATCCGCAAGCGGTCGAGAAGGCCTCGCGCAAATCCATGAGCGAACATGTCCGCGCCATGCTCGACTTCCACAAGTTGGGCGTGCCGACTGTCGATTACGGCAACAACATCCGCCAGATGGCCAAGGAAGAAGGCGTCGACAACGCCTTCGACTTTCCCGGTTTCGTGCCGGCTTACATTCGCCCGCTGTTCTGCCGCGGCATCGGCCCGTTCCGCTGGGCGGCGCTGTCGGGCGATCCCGAGGACATCTACAAGACCGACGCCAAGGTGAAGGAAATTCTCGGGCATAACAAAGCCCTGGTGAACTGGCTCGACATGGCCCGCGAGCGCATCCAGTTTCAGGGCCTGCCCGCGCGCATCTGCTGGGTCGGCCTCGGCGATCGGCACCGGCTCGGACTCGCCTTCAATGAGATGGTTGCATCAGGCGAATTGAAGGCGCCGATCGTGATCGGCCGCGATCATCTCGATTCCGGTTCTGTGGCCAGCCCGAACCGCGAAACGGAAGCCATGAAGGATGGCTCCGACGCGGTGTCCGACTGGCCGCTGCTGAACGCGTTGTTGAACTGTGCATCCGGCGCGACCTGGGTGTCGCTGCATCATGGCGGCGGTGTCGGTATGGGCTTTTCGCAGCACTCCGGCATGGTCATCGTCGCCGATGGCACGCCGGAAGCCGCCAAGCGGCTCGAACGCGTGTTGTGGAACGACCCGGCCACCGGCGTCATGCGCCATGCCGATGCAGGCTACGATATCGCCATCGCCTGCGCCGAAGAGCAAGGACTCAACCTGCCCTCGCTGCATGCGAAGAGCTGACGCCCCGTGAAGCTTCTCCGCGCGGCGGACTACAAAACCATGCCGTGGAAGAACGGCATGGGCTCGACCACCGAGATCGCGATCTCGCCGGCCGATGCGACGCTCGATGCTTTCGACTGGCGAGTCAGCATGGCGCGCGTCGCGAGCGACGGACCGTTCTCGTCATTCGCAGCCATCGATCGCACGCTGCTGGTGCTCGAAGGCAACGGCATCGATTTGTCCGTGGCCGCACGTGCGCCGGTCCGGGTCGATCGGGACACGATCCATTCCTTTCCGGGCGACCAGCCGACAGCAGCCAGATTGGTTGCAGGGCCCATCACCGACCTCAACGTCATGACGCGGCGGGATGTGCTCTCGCATCACGTCCAACGCGTCCGGATCATTCGGCGCCATGACTACGTGATCGATACGCAAACGATCATTCTCGTCGAGCACGGCCAAATCGACGTCATCAGCCCGACATCGACAATGTTGCTCGACACGCATGACGCCGTTATTGCCGATCCATCGGTCAAGATGCTGACGCTGAAACCGAGTGTCGATACCTGCATCATCGCCATTCAGCTGCGATCGCGCGCTGCTTGAACCGACATGGTCATCCCGGCGTCGCCTGCCTATCCGCATCGCGTCTGAATTGGGACCGTCATGACGCCATTGTGAGCCGGTTATCGGCCGCAGCTCGCTGTTTATAAAGGTTCTAATCGCAAAATCCGGTATCGCTTGACCTGACCTGATGGCTGCTCGACAAGGTCCGGCATGACGACCTCTGAACCGTCTTCCCCCGCGACAGCGGATCATCACATGCGGCTTGGCGAGGCTCCGCGCGGCTTCGTCGGCACCATCGTCGCGCTGCATCAGGATGCAGCGGGGGCGAGCTCACATGAGCTGGAGCAGCATCTGCTCGAGATGGGCTTCACTGAAGGGGCCCGGGTCGAAATCCTGCATCAAGGCGCGATCAAGCAGGACCCCATCGCGGTGCGTGTCGACAACATTACGATCGCCGTGCGGCGGCGCGAAGCAATGGCAGTTCTGGTAAAATGACGACTTCCGACGTAACCGGCGAGCGTTTCAATCTCGCACTGGTCGGTGTTCCCAACAGCGGCAAGACCTCGCTGTTCAATGCGCTCACCGGCAGCCGCCAGAAAGTGGCCAACTACGCCGGCGTCACCGTCGAGCGTAAGTCGGGCGGCTTCGTCACGCCTGCCGGCCGTCAGGTGACACTGCTCGATCTGCCCGGCACCTACTCGCTGCGCGGCCGCAGCCCCGACGAGATCATCACCCGCGACGTCGTGCTCGGCAAGCGTGTCGGCGAGATGCCGCCGGACCTCGTGCTGTGCATCGCCGACGCCACCAATCTGCGGCTCACGCTGCGGCTGATCCTCGAATTGAAGCGCACCGGGCGGCCGCTGCTGATGGTGCTGAACATGTTCGATATCGCCAAACGGCGCGGTATCACCATCGATGTCGATGCCATGTCGGCAGCGCTCGGCATCCCTGTCATCACTTCGATTGCCGTGAAGAAAGGCGGCGCCGACGCATTGCGCGCGCGCACCGACGAATTTGCGGCCCATATCCCTGGCCCGACCACCGCGATCGACTGGGTGCCGACCAGCATCGCGGACCTGAAGGCCTATCAACGCGAGGCCGACCGCATCATCCGCGAAACCGTGACGATGCCGACCAGGCCGGACTCGCTGACCACGCGCGTCGATGCCGTCGTGCTGCATCCGGTCGGCGGCCTCGTGATCCTTGCCACCATTCTGTTCGTCATGTTCCAGGCGGTGTTCAGCTGGGCGGCACCGTTGATGGATTTGTTGTCGGACTCATTCGGCGCACTCGGTGCTCTGGTGGCGCAAGTGCTGCCCGCGGGCTTGCTGCAAAGCTTCCTGCAGAACGGCCTGATCGCCGGCGTCGGCAGTGTGCTGGTGTTCCTGCCACAGATCATCATCATCTTCCTGTTCATCCTGCTGCTGGAAGACTTCGGCTACATGGCGCGCGCCGCCTTCCTGATGGACCGCATCATGGGCGGCGCCGGCTTGCATGGCCGCGCCTTCATCCCGCTGCTGTCGAGCTTTGCCTGCGCCATTCCCGGCATCATGGCGACGCGGGTGATCGACAATCGCCGTGACCGCCTCACCACCATCCTGATCGCGCCGCTGATGACATGCTCCGCGCGCATCCCGGTCTATACGTTGATCATTGCAGCCTTCATCCCGGCTACGGATGTCTGGGGCTGGATCAATCTGCAGGGTCTGGTGATGTTCGGGCTCTATGTCGTCGGCATCGCCAGCGCGCTTGCGGTGTCCTTCGTCATCAAGTTCTTCATGCTGCGCGATTATCAGCCGGCGCCGTTCATGCTCGAATTGCCCGACTACAAATTGCCGCGCCTCAAGAGCATCGGCATCGGCGTCACCACGCGGGCCAAGATGTTCCTGCAGCGCGCCGGCACCACCATCCTGGCGATGATGGTTCTGATCTGGTTTCTGGCCTCGTTTCCGCAGCCGCCGGCCGGCGCCGAAGGTCCGGCGATCGACTACAGCCTTGCTGCGATGATCGGCAAGGCGCTGGAGCCGCTGTTTTCGGCGATCGGCTTCAACTGGCAGATCGTGGTGGCCCTGATCCCCGGCATGGCCGCGCGCGAAGTCGCGGTCGGCGCGCTCGGAACCGTCTATGCCATCGAGGGCGGCAAGGAAGCCGCCGATGCCATCGGTCAGGCGCTGGCCAGCAAATGGAGCCTCGCCACAGCGCTGTCGTTCCTGGCCTGGTTCGTGTTCGCCCCGCAATGCGCCTCGACGCTGGCGGTGATCCGCCGCGAAACCGGCGGCACCAAATGGATGGTGATCACCTTCGTCTACATGTTCGCGCTGGCCTATCTGGCGAGTTTGATCACCTACAAGATCGCGGTGGCAGCAGGGCTGGGATAACCTTGCTGCCCTCGTCAGGTACGCGTCACCATCGATATCGCAGCGTCGCGATCACCTCGCGTCTTACGCCGTAATAGCATCCTGAATCCTGACATAGCCGCACATAGGTTTTGTCGAACAGGTTGCTGGCGTTGAGTTGAAACCTGAACCCTTTGAACTTCGGCCCAAGCCCGGCCAAATCGTAGTGAACAGCCGCGTCGAACAGCGTGACGCCTGGGACTTCGTAGGTATTCGCTGCATTGCCGGCTGTCTCCCCAAAATAGCGCGCGCCGGCAGACAGACCGAAACCGTCAAGAACACCGCCTCGGAAGGTGTAGTCGGCCCATAAAGATGCCGAGTTTCGCGGAACGCCGATGGGCCGCTTGCCG
Source organism: Bradyrhizobiaceae bacterium (assembly GCA_004173095.1). Taxonomy (GTDB): domain Bacteria; phylum Pseudomonadota; class Alphaproteobacteria; order Rhizobiales; family Xanthobacteraceae; genus Tardiphaga. The sequence goes on along the minus strand of SDZE01000047.1, from coordinate 3,126 downwards.
AGAATGTCGGCCGCGGCATTGGTATTGACCAGATCCAGATACGTGTAGGCGCCGAGCAGCGTCAGACTGCGATCGACCTGCACTTTGCCTTCGATCTCGATTCCGCGGGATTGAATCTCACCGGTCTGAATCCGGTTGTTGATATTGGCGGGATCCTGCATCACGATATTCTGCTGCTTCAGGTCGAAGGCAGCGAAGGTCAACAGCGCTTTCTCGTTCGGCTGGTACTTGATGCCGAACTCCTTCTGCTGGCCGGTGGTCGGCTTGAACGGATTGAGTGTCCGGTTCGAGACCCCGATGATCGGCTGGAATGATTCCGTATACTGGATGTAAGGCGCAACGCCATTGTCGAATTTATAAAGCAGCGCACCGCGTTTGGTCGTCGCGTCATCTGACGTCGACCGATCATCGAATGCAACATTGTCCGCCGTCGACAACGTTCGCGTTTCCGAGCGATCATGACGAAGACCCAATAGCGCGACCCAACGGTCGAACTTGATCTGATCCTGCAAATAGACACCAACCTGATCGTATGTCTGGCGGCTGGCACCGTCGAAGTCCAACGCCGGAACCGCCAGCCCATAGCTCGGATTCAAAGCGTTAATCGCTCCGACATTGCCAGAATATCCGTTCGAAACACTGATCGTTCCGGTTTGATAATCGACACCGAACAAGCTTACATGCTCGAAAGGCCCGGTCTTGAACCTGAATTCGGACTGATTATCGATGGCAAGGCTTTGCAGTGACTCGGCTGCAGAGAACGCGTCACGCGCAATATTGGTGATGTCGGTCTGTTGTGCGCGCGGATAGACCTGCTTTGTGTAGGTCGTGTTGTCGATGTAACGGAGATTCTGCCGCACGGTCCATGCATCGCTGAAGCGGTGTTCGAACAGATAGCCGATTGAACCATAGTCACGCTGGAACCTATCGTAGCTAGGATCGCCCGCGTAGAAGCTCGTTGGAATGCGACCATTCACGGTCGGGAAAAGCGTACCCACACCGTTCGGTAGCAGCTGGTTGTAAAACCCTGCCTTCGGATCTTTTTGGTAGGCCCCCTGAAACGTGATCGTGGTGTCGTTCGTCGGCCGCCATGTCAGTGACGGCGCGATCGAGACCCGTTGGTAACCCGTCTGATCGACTTGGTTGCCAACATCGTATCCTGATGCAGTCAGCCGATAGAGAAATTCGTTGTTCTTGTCCAAGGGGCCGCTGACGTCGATGCCGCTCTGGATGCGACCGTAGCTGCCGGTGGAGACGAACATTTCATGATAGGGCTCGATCGTTGGCCGCTTGCTGACCATGTTGATCACGCCACCTGGCGAGGCTTGGCCGTACAGGACCGAGGCAGGCCCATGCAGTACTTCGATCCGTTCCAGATTGTAGGGATCAACGAGGGAGTAGGCAAAACTTCCGGTGACGCGTCGTAAAGAGTCCAGATACTGATCCGCGACGAACCCTCTCACCGACACCACGTCAAACCGTCCATCCGCACCATTACGCTCACCGGCAACACCGGCCGTATAGCGCGTTGCCTGCGATACGCTCTGTGCGGCCTGTGCTTGGATCTGCTCCTGCGTCACCACCGAAATCGCTTGTGGAGTTTCGATCAGTGGTGCATCCGTTTTCGTCCCCGTTCCACTTCGTATTGCAACATACCCATCGACGCGTCCCCACGCGCTTTCCAGCTTTGGAACGACGGATGCTGGCACAGCAGCCTGTTGTGAGCGGGCGGCCACGCTGCGACTTGAACCCCGCGCTGGCGATCTGCTACGGCTAATCTGCTTGCGTCGCGTCGTCTGCTGTTGGGGCGCATCGACCGTCACTGCCGGAAGTGTCGATTGCGCCTGAGTTGTCGCTGTCGAACCAATCGACAGTACAAATGTACTTGCAGCACCCAACCAGGCGGCGTTCTTCCAGAATTTTTGATCCACTAACCACGCGCCCCCGCTTGATGGCGGATTCGGGATGATCCGCCCGGCAGGTTTCTCGTCAACTGAGGCACAGATAACAAGCGGGCGACCTCTGGAATAGGTCGAAGAACGCAACCATGGCTGGTTGCAACTCATGCAACGAAATGTAGTACGCAGAGACTGACTTGGGCTGCGCCGTCGTGTCCCCGACGCGAAGCGGCATTGTTCATGCGGGTTCGCGTCGGGGACGGATTCAGAATCCCGCCGCGTGGCCATCCTTGCGTGGATCGGAGCCGGCGACATAGCCGCCGTCGATCCGGCGGACCAGCTGAGCGCCGCCGAAGCCGAAGGCTGAATCCGGCGGCTCGCGCACGATCACATGACCGCGGCGCGCGAGATCGGCGGCGACCTCGTCCGACACACCATTCTCGATCGCGACCTTGAGCCCGTCGACATAGCGCCAGCGCGGCGCATCCGCGGCGGTCTGCGGATCCTGCCCCCACAGCTGCATGCGCAGCATCATCTGCAGATGGCCTTGCGCCTGCATCGGGCCGCCCATCAGACCGAACGCCATCAACGGCGCGTCGCCCTGCATGACGAAGCCGGGAATGATGGTCTGGAACGGCCGCTTGTTGGGCCCGACCTGATTGGGATGGCCGTCGTCGAGAACGAAGCCATAGCCGCGATTCTGCAGGCTGATGCCGGTGCCGGGCACCACCACGCCGGAGCCGAAGCCGGAATAGTTCGACTGGATATAGGACACCATCATGCCCGCCGCATCGCCGGTGGACAGACACACTGTGCCGCCTGTGGTCGGCGCACCAGCGCCGAAATCCTGCGCACGGCTGCGGTCGATCAGTTTCGCGCGCACGGCCAGATAGGACGGGTTCTGCAGATGTGCAACCGTGACATCGCGCATGTAGTCGAGATCGGCGGCGTAGGCATAGATATCGGCGAATGCGAGCTTGGTCGCCTCGATCTGCAGATGCAATGCATCGGCGCTATCGAGCTTGAGCCCGTCCACACCCGCCGCCTGGATGATGCCGAGCGCCATCAGGGCCACGATGCCCTGCCCATTCGGCGGGATCTCATGCAGCGCCGTGTCGCCGAACGACTGACTGATGGTGCCGCACCAGTCATTGCGATGCGCGGCGAGATCGGCCTCGTCGAGAACGGCGCCGTGCTCGCGCGCAAAATCAGCGATGCGCTTCGCAAG
>SDZE01000353.1 GCA_004173095.1 Bradyrhizobiaceae bacterium | reverse complement strand
CTCCCCACCCTAACCCTCCCCCGCAAGCCGCGCGAAGCGAAGCTTCGCTAGGGGAGAGGGAACGCCGGAGAAACTCATTGCGCCGGGTCTCTCCCGCATTCAAATAGCCGCATGCATTCGCGCGACCAGACCATCTACGCTCTGTCCTCCGGTCGACCGCCGACGGCGATCGCCATCGTCCGCGTGTCCGGGCCGCAGGCCGGCGCAGCACTGCGGCGGCTGGCTGGGCGACTACCGTCACCGCGGATGGCCACCCATGTGCTGCTGACCGATGAGAGCCTCGGTGCCATCGACGACGCGGTGGTGCTGTGGTTTCCCGCGCCGGCCAGCGCCACTGGCGAGGACACGGCAGAGTTTCACGTTCACGGCGGCCGCGCTGTGCTCGCATCATTGTTCGAGGCGCTCGCTGCCATGTCCGGCCTGCGCCCTGCCGAACCCGGCGAGTTCACCCGCCGCGCCTTCGAGAACGGCAAGCTCGATCTCACCGAGGCCGAAGGGCTCGACGATCTCATCCACGCCGACACCGATCGCCAGCGCAAGCAGGCGCTGCGTCAGCTCAAGGGCCTGCTCGGCGACAAGGCGCGCGACTGGCGTCAGCAGATCATCGAAGCCCTGGCGCTTGTCGAAGTCGGCATCGACTTTTCGGACGAGGGCGATGTCTCTGCCGAGTTGATGGCGCCGGCGCTGCAGAAGGCCGCAACGCTTTGTCGCGAGATCGAGCAGGTGCTGTCGGCGCAGGGTCGAAGCGAACGACTGCGGGACGGACTGGTGGTGGCGATCGCCGGCCAACCCAATGTCGGCAAGTCCACGCTGATGAACCAGCTCGCGCACCGCGATGTGGCGATCGTGTCGCCGCATGCGGGCACCACCCGTGACGTCATCGAGGTACAGCTCGATCTCGACGGCTATCCGGTGACGGTGATCGACACCGCCGGCATTCGCGATACCAGCGATCCCGTCGAAGGAGAGGGCGTTCGCCGTGCCCGTGCGCGCGCCGGCGAAGCCGATCTCGTACTTTGGCTGATGGATTCGCCGGCCGCGGCGCGGCCGGAGGGTTGGCTGGTCGATAGCGCGGCAGAAGTCTGGATCGTCAGCACCAAAACGGATGTCACCGTGGCGCCGTTGCATGATGCCAGGGTGTCGATCTCCGCCGAGCGCGGGGATGGCATGGGCGCGTTGATGACGGCCCTGGTCGGTTTCACGGCCCAGTATTTCGGACAGGGGGAAGCTGGCTTCATCACCCGCCAGCGCCAGCGTGATTTGCTGCAGCGCACAACGGATTTGTTGCGCCATGCTGCAACATCCGCGCAGCAAGGTGATGAACTCGTCGCAGAAGACCTGCGCGCCGCTGCTTATCAGCTCGGTCGCCTGCTCGGCCGGGTGGATGTCGAAGATGTGCTCGACAGTATTTTTCGGGACTTCTGCATAGGAAAGTAAATATTCCTATGAGAGTGTTTCACGTGAAACATTCATCCCTGACCCGCTATTTTCCCTTCAAACTTGTCCACAGCCGCGCTAGAAGCTGCGGCCATGCAGAATACATTCGACGTCATCGTAATCGGCGGAGGCCATGCCGGCTGTGAGGCAGCGGCCGCGGCCGCACGTATGGGCGCGCGCACGGCGCTGGTGACCCATCGGTTCGCGACCATTGGAGCGATGTCGTGCAACCCGGCGATCGGCGGTCTCGGTAAGGGGCATCTCGTTCGTGAGGTCGATGCGCTAGACGGGTTGATGGGCCGCGTCGCCGATGTCGGCGGCATTCAGTTCCGTATGCTCAATCGTAAAAAGGGCCCGGCCGTCCGCGGCCCGCGAACCCAGGCCGACCGCAAGCTTTACGCCGCCGCCATGCAGGCCGCGATTACGGCTACCGAGAACCTCAACGTCATCGAAGGCGAGGCGGACGATCTGCTGATCGCCAACGGCCGCATGACCGGCATCCGCCTGGCCGATGGTCGCGAGTTCGGCGCCGGCGCGGTGGTCATTACCACCGGCACCTTTCTGCGCGGGTTGATCCATCTTGGCGAACAGAACTGGCCCGCCGGCCGGATCGACGAAGCACCGGCGCTTGGCCTGTCCAAGGCGTTCGAGCGGATCGGCTTCACGCTGGGCCGCCTCAAGACCGGCACGCCGCCGCGCCTTGATGGCAAAACCATCGACTGGTCAGCCGTGGAGATGCAATCGGCCGACGACCCGCCGGAGCCGTTCTCGGTGATGACCGATCGCATCACCACGCCACAGATCCAGTGCGGCATCACCCGCACCACACCGGCCACCCATGAGGTGATCCGCGCCAATGTGCATCGCTCGCCGATGTATTCCGGCCAGATCAAAAGCTCCGGTCCGCGCTATTGCCCGTCCATCGAGGACAAGAT
>SDZE01000223.1 GCA_004173095.1 Bradyrhizobiaceae bacterium | reverse complement strand
CCATTCTAAATCATTCAGATCCGAAGACCCGATGACTTGCTGCCCGCGCTTCACAGCGCAGAACAACGATGGTGTTTCCTTGTAAAAAACGTAGTGCCGCCGAAGTCTTTCGTCCGGCCCCAATCCCAAAACACCAGCTCGCGCCGAATGCTTCCGAACCAAGACCCGCAAGGACTCCGCCGTCCACGTTTCTCTTTCTTCTTCTCAACTTGTCAAACAGCCCGACGCATGAAGCGTCAAAATCTCTTTCAACGTCACTCGACAATAATTCAGCAGCCGAGACCTATCGGCTACTTCATCACTGTCGCGATGTTGATTTCTGGAGCGCGTCGAACCGCCCGGGCCGTTGGCCCCGGCGCCGCCGCGCTCAGTGGCCGTCTTATAGGCGGGGGCTACCGGACCTGTCAACGCGTTTCGTCAGAAAATCGTCACGCAGCGCCGAAGAAATTTTCCAGGCGAAAAAGCGTAGGTTTTTCAGGCAGAACGCCGCATCAATGCCACATTGCTCCGGCGTTCTGACGCGGCCTTCGATGAAGATTCCTGGGTCGGAACCGCAAAGATTTTCGGTTCCGACGTGGGAAAAGCCCACCGGTGGTAACTGCAACGATGCCCCGATGGCGATCGCTGGACCGATCGCTTGGAAAGAACGGCCTTAGGCGCGGCCTGCGAACCTGCGCGCAATACGGTGAGAGCTTCTTTGCAGCATTGACGATTTGACCTGAGGCCAGCATTTTGGCCCGCGCCGTGCGAACATCCATGCGACCGAGCCCGGGAAGCTTTGTCGTCCGACGCCGGCCCATTGGGGGACTATGGTTTGAGTTACGGACTGTCACGCAGCGGCACCTACAACCGTGAAACCGGGGTGATCGATCTCGGTCACGAGCCGCCGTTGTCCGTCGATGGCTCCGAAGCCGCGGTGATCGATCGCCGCCGGGTATCGGTGCAATGGTTCTCCGGCACTATTCTCACGGGTCTGTGCGGCGCAGCCTTGATCGGCGGCGCCGTTTTCGCATCGCTTGATGGCGAGATGACCTTTGCCAAACTGCCCGAGCGCGTGGAAAGCGCGCTACGCGGCGCGGTCGGCTCGGGTGACAAACAAGCCAGCCTGCATAAAGCCGATCGCCTGCCGCCGCCGAGCGAAGCCGCCGCGGCACGCCAGGTGTTTCGCGTTTCCACCGCCACCCGCATCGGCAGTCGCGATGTGATGCGCGTACGGCCCTACATCAAGATCTCCGGCAATCTGGTGATGGCCACCAGCGATCTCTCCGCCAAAGTGCCGCCCTTCAATGCCCAGCGCCTGCTCACCGATGTCGGCGGCAGCCCGCAGCCGACCGCGGACGATGCAGCCAGCAACACTGAAACCGCCGAGCCGGACGCCGAAGTCTCCTTCATAACCCGCGATCTCGCCCAGGTATTGCCGAAAGCGAAGATCGCCGCATCGGTGTCTATCGACGAGGTGCTGATGCGGGTGCGCGACGCCTCGAACTGGCGCGGCCAGGGCAGCGTGCGCTATGCCTCCATCGGCGGCGCGCAGGATCTGAGCGGCGCCGGCAGCGAAATGAGAATGGCCTATGCCGCCGAAGGCAGTGTGGCCGATCCCTATGCCGGGTTCGAGACCCGCATCGTGCCGGAGAACGTCACGCTGCTGGCCAAGACCAAGGAACAGATCACCGGCGGCAATCCCATCGGCGAGCGCATCCATGTGGTGAAGAAGGGCGAGACCGTC
>SDZE01000480.1 GCA_004173095.1 Bradyrhizobiaceae bacterium | reverse complement strand
GCTTATCTCTATTGCCAGTGGGCCGTGTCCAAGGCGATGGGCGCGCGGCTGCTGCAGAGCGGCGGCGGCGTTCCGTTCCGCAACTCGATCCTCAACGACGAAACCGTGCGCAAGGGCGTGAAGAACCAGGAATGGCTGGATTCGGTCATCGCCTCGGCCAAGATCAGCAAGCTCGGGCTTCCGGTGATCATCCCGGTCGCCGAATTCCGCGATCTCGTCGGCGCCGGCATCACGGCCACACTGTCCGGGGCCGATCCCGCCACCGAACTGAAAAAGGCCCATGACCAGTTCAGGCCCATCCTGGAGCGTAGCGAGAAGACGTGAGCGAACTGACAGCCGGTAAAGTCGTCGCGGCCGAGCCAACGGCTGCGAAAGCGAACACATGGCGGCCGGTATCTTACTGGCCGTTCATTCTGCCCGCGATGATCGTCGTGATGGCGGTCATCGTGTTTCCGTGGGCCTATACGATCTGGATGAGCCTGCATGAATGGAAGGTCGGCCAGGCGCCAACCTTTGTCGGCTTCGCCAATTATCTCCGCCTGCCCACTGATGCCCGCTTCGTGGAATCGGTGTGGCACACGCTGGTCTATACGGTGCTCTCGGTCGTGCTGCCGATCGTCCTGGGCACGCTGGCGGCGGTAGTGTTCAACAACCGCTTCCCGCTGCGCGGCTTCATTCGCGGCCTGTTCATCCTGCCGATGATGGCAACCCCGGTCGCCATCGCGCTGGTGTGGACGATGATGTTCCACCCGCAGCTCGGCATCCTCAACTACCTGCTCGCGCTGGTCGGCCTGCCGCCGTCGCTCTGGGTGTTCCATCCCGCCACCGTGATCCCGTCGCTGGTGCTGGTGGAAACCTGGCAATGGACACCGCTGGTGATGCTGATCGTGCTCGGCGGGCTCAGCGCATTGCCCAGCGAGCCCTATGAGAGCGCGCAGATCGACGGCGCGACGTCGTGGCAGACCTTCCGCCACATCTCGCTGCCGATGATCATGCCGTTTCTGTTCATCGCGGCCATGATCCGCATGATCGACGCGGTGAAAAGCTTCGACATCATCTTCGCGATCACCCAGGGCGGCCCCGGCAGCGCCTCGGAGACCATCAACCTCTATCTCTACAGCGTCGCTTTCGTCTATTACGACGTCGGCTACGCTTCGGCGATCGTGGTGGTGTTCTTCGCGCTGATCGTCGCCCTCGCGGGCGCGCTGCTGCATCTGCGCCAGCGCACCCACTGGAACGACGGCGGAGGCAGCGCATGATGCGGACCATGCTCGGCCGGATCGGCCTCGCTTTCGCGATCATCGTGATCGTCTCGCCGGCGATCCTGTTCTTCCTCTGGATGCTGTCGCTGTCGTTGAAATTCGAGATCGACAACGCCTCCTATCCGCCGGTGTTCATTCCGGAGCGGATCAACTGGGGCAACTATGCCGCCGTTCTCGAATCCAAACGGTTCACCACCTACTTCTTCAACACGCTGATCGTCACCGGTGCTGCGACCTTGTTGGCGCTGATCGTCGGCGTGCCCGCCGGCTACGGGCTGGCGCGGATGCGCGCACGCAAGGCCGCGGTGCTGATCCTGATCGCGCGGATCACGCCCGGCCTGTCCTATCTGATCCCGCTGTTTCTGCTGTTCCAGTGGCTCGGCCTGCTCGGCACGCTGTGGCCGCAGATCATCATCCACCTCGTCGTCACCGTGCCGATCGTGATCTGGATCATGATTGGCTATTT
>SDZE01000436.1 GCA_004173095.1 Bradyrhizobiaceae bacterium | reverse complement strand
GCGACCGGAAACACCGCGAGCAGGCCGTCCCCCATGAATTTCAGGACCTCGCCGCCGTGTTGCAGGATCGCGGGGACCTGACAATCGAAATAGCGGTTGAGAATATCGACGACACTCTCCGGCTGCAGCCGATCGGAAAGCGCCGTAAAGCCGCGCAGATCGGACAGCCAGATCACGGCCTGCATGGTTTCGGTATGCCCGCGCCGGATCTGCCCGGCGAGAATCCGCGCGCCGGCGCGGGCGCCGACATAGTTGTCGAGCAGACCGGACGCCATATGGCGGAGCAGATGGATCTCGATCATCCGGGCCAGCGCCGGCATGACGCGGCGAATGCCGTCGAGCTGCGGATCGCTGAAGCCTTCCGGATTGCGCGTCGTCCAGCTCGACGCATGAATAGCGCCGTCGGACATGTTGAGCGGCAACGCGATATAATCGGTGCTGCCCTCCGCGCGCAGATCGGCCAGCAGCGGCACGTTGCTGACCTCGTCGCCGATCAGACGATGGCGCACTTCAATGCCTTCGAAGAAGACACGGCGCAACGGGCTGAGCTGAAACTCATCGCCGTCATCCTCGCCATGGACCATCGAGCCGAGGGTCACACCGCCACCGGCACGCCAGATGAAACCAAGCCCGAGCAAGCTTGGATGCAGCGTGCGCACGAACACCGCGACCCGAAACAGCGGGATGCCGCTGGCCACCATGCGCTCACAGGTCTCGGCCATGAACAGTTCGGTATCGACGGCCGAGCGAGCGCCGTCCGCAAGCCAGGTGATGAGGTCGTTGAGGCGCGTCGGGTCCATTGCAGAGAAGCCTAGCACAGCCGTCTCTCGCTTCTCCTCTCCCCGGCGGGAAAAGATGAAGCAATCGTCTCAGCCCACCTGGCCGCGATGGCGGATGAAGTGGTCGGCGATCACGCAGGCGACCATGGCTTCGGCCACCGGGACAGCGCGGATGCCGACGCAGGGATCGTGGCGCCCCTTGGTCAGGATGTCGGTATCGGCACCGCCGCGATCCACCGTCTTGCGCGGCGACAGGATCGACGAGGTCGGCTTGACCGCGAACCGGGCGATGATCGACTGGCCGGTCGAGATGCCACCGAGGATGCCGCCGGCATGGTTGGACATGAATGTCGGCCCGTTATTGCCCATCCGCATTTCGTCGGCGTTTTCCTCGCCGGTCAGCGCGGCGGCATCGAAGCCATCGCCGATTTCGACGCCCTTGACGGCGTTGATGCTCATCAGCGCGGCCGCAATGTCGGAGTCGAGCTTGCCATAGATGGGCGCGCCGAGGCCGGCAGGCACGCCATCGACGACCACCTCGATGACCGCGCCGATGGATGAGCCGGACTTGCGGATGCCATCGAGATAATCGGCATAGAATGCGGCCTTCTCCGCATCGGGGCAGAAGAACGGATTGTTGCCGACCTCATCCCAATTCCAGTGGCCGCGGTCGATCTTGTGCGGCCCCATCTGCACCAGCGCGGCGCGCACGGTGACGCCCGGAACGACTTTGCGCGCGATGGCACCCGCCGCAACGCGGGTCGCGGTCTCCCGCGCCGAGGAGCGACCGCCGCCGCGATAGTCGCGCAGGCCGTATTTGGCTTCATAGGTGAAGTCGGCATGGCCGGGACGGAATTTGTCCTTGATGTCCGAATAGTCCTTGGAGCGCTGGTCGGTGTTCTCGATCAGCAGCGCGATCGGCGTGCCGGTCGTGACCTGCACCCCGGTCTGCGGATGCGCCATCACGCCGGACAGGATCCGCACGGCATCGGCCTCCTGCCGCTGCGTGGTAAAACGCGACTGGCCGGGGCGGCGACGATCGAGATCGAGCTGGATCTCGGCAGCCTCGATCGGGATCAGCGGCGGACAGCCATCGACCACGCAGCCGATCGCCACGCCATGGCTTTCGCCGAAGGTGGTGACCCGGAACATATGGCCAAAGGTGTTGTGGGACATGAAACGCTCGCTGTTGGAGCGGATGTCGTAACGCGGGTGGTTGAGAGGGTCAAATGGCGCGGGTTAGCTGAACTTCTCCAGCCCGTCTTCGCTGAATACATAGACTGCGCCTTGCTGGATCGGCAGTTCGGACACGCCGTCGGGCGTATCCATGCCGAGCGCCACCATCAGGGCCCGGCACGTGCCGCCATGAGAGACGGCAACGGTCACGCCGGTCAGATCGGCCGCCCAGGCGCGCACGCGCTCCTGCACTTCGACATAGCTCTCACCGCCCGGCGCGGGCAGCGTCCATTTGTCGGCGAGGCGTGCGGCAAACAATTCGGGATGCGCGGCTTCCTGCTCGGCCAGCGTCAGCCCCTCCCAGTCGCCATAAACGATCTCGCGCAGACGATCGTCGAGGGCGTAATCGTCATGGGGAACGGCCAGCTGCGCGCGCACCAGCTCCATGGTGTGGCGCGCGCGGCCGAGCGGGCTGGCGACGAAGGCCAGGTCGCGCGTGTTGCGATTGTCGCGCGCCAGCAGGCTTTTCAGCACCGTGCCGGCATGGGTCGCCTGCTCGCGGCCGAGATCGTTCAACGGAATATCCTTGGCGCCCTGGAAACGGCCCAGGGCATTCCACTCCGTCTGGCCGTGGCGGATGAAATAGATGGTCGGCTTGGGCATGGGATGAAGCTCAGCAGTCAGGAGCCGTCATGGCGAGCGAGGCGAAGCAATCCGGAAAGCCGCGAAGCCAATGCTGGATTGCTTCGTCGCTCCGCTTCTCGCAAGGACGTGGAAAGAGCGGCGCCTTATTCGGCGCTGCCCATGCGGATATCCGGCGCATCGGGCACCTTGGTGCCAAGCACGTGATAGCCGGCATCGACGTGATGCACTTCGCCGGTGACGCCGCTCGACAGATCCGAGAGGAAATACATCGAGCTCTGGCCGACTTCGTCGATCGAGACGTTCTTGCGCAGCGGGGCGTTCACTTCGTTGTATTTCAGCAGGTAGCGCGAGTCCGCGATCCCCGCGAAAGCCAGAGTCTTGATCGGGCCGGCGGAGATCGCATTGACGCGGATGCCCTTGGCGCCGAGATCGGCGGCGAGATAGCGCACGCTGGCTTCCAGCGCGGCCTTGGCGACGCCCATCACATTGTAGTTCGGCATCCACTTTTCGGCGCCGTAATAGGTCAGCGTGACGATCGAGCCGCCCTCGGTCATCAGCTTCTCGGCGCGCTGCGCGATCGCGGTCAGCGAGTAGCAGGAGATCAGCATGCTCTTGCTGAAGTTCTCGGCGCTCGTGTCGACATAACGGCCTTCGAGCTCGTTCTTGTCCGAGAACGCAATGGCGTGAACGACGAAATCGATCTTGCCCCACTTCTCTTTCAGGCGGTCGAACACTGCATCGATGGTGGCGGGGTCGGTGACGTCGCAATGGCCGAGCAGTTCGGCGCCGAGTTCGGCGGCCAGCGGCTCGACCCGCTTCTTCAGCGCATCACCTTGATAGGTCAGGGCGATTTCGGCACCCTGCGCCTGGCACGCCTTGGCGATGCCCCAGGCGATGGAGCGGTTGTTGGCGACGCCCAGAATGACACCACGCTTGCCCTTCATCAGGCCTGACACTTCGCTCATATCGCCTCCGTTTCGCTGGCCGGCGGGTTTCCGCACATGGCCTCAAATCTGGCCTTTGGGGTACACCAGCGCTGCTGCAGGGTATAGCCCCAAAGTGGCCCGTAAAGGCGCCGTATACCCTTTGCGCCAGCGCCGGAATAGAAGCCCGAACAGGGTGTTATGATCGATGTGGCCAATGTGGCCGCACGAAACATCGATGGACCCCAAGCGATGGCGACAGCGTCATGAACGCGTTTCGGGACGGCGTGGAATGCATGATTCCCGCGCTGCGGCGGTATGCCCGCGCGCTAACACGCGACAGCGACATTGCCGACGACCTGGTGCAGGACACGCTGGTGCGCGCGCTGCGTTCGGAAAAACTCTTCCTGGGCGGCGACCTGCGCAGCTGGCTCTACACGATCCTGACCAATCTCAATCGTAACCGCCGCCGCTCGCTGGCGCGCAAGCCGGTATTCACCGAGCTGTATGACAACAATGCCGATGCGTCGGGCACCGAAGCCGAGGGGCGCGACATCTCGCGTGCATTGGCCGCGCTGGTCGAAGAACAGCGCTCGGTGCTGTTGCTCGTGATGCTCGAAGGGCTGAGTTATCGTGAGGTTGCCGAGATCCAGAGCGTGCCGATCGGCACCGTGATGTCACGCCTCGCCCGCGCCCGTGCCCATGTCAAAGCCTATCTGGACGGCGAGCGCCCTGCGCTGCGCGCGGTCAAGTGATTGCAGAGGACCGACCATGACCGACTCGAAAATCCCCGTCACGGAAGACGAACTGCACGCCTTCGTCGATGACGAGCTGCCCACGGAACGCCGCGCCGATGTCGAGGCCTGGCTGAAGGCGCATCCGGACGATGCGGAGCGCGTCCGCAGTTGGCGCGGCATGGCTGACCTGTTGCACGCCCGTTACGACGCCGTTGCCGATGAACCGGTGCCGCAGCGGCTCGAACTCGAGCGGCTGACCCGGCAATCGCAATCGCGCCCGTGGATATATGGCGCCGTCGCTGCAGCGCTGGCGGCGTTCGTTGCCGGCGGCAGCGTCGGCTGGCTGGCGCGCGGCGCTTCGGCCTCGTCACCGAACTTTCAGACCTTCGCGCTGGACGCGCTGGATGCGCATCGCACGTATGTGGTCGAGGTCCGCCATCCCGTCGAAGTCGAGGGCTCCGAGCGCGCCCATCTGCAGCAGTGGCTGTCGAAGCGCGTCGGTTACGCCATCAAGGCGCCGGATCTCGACAGCAGCGGCCTGAAGCTGGTCGGCGGGCGTTTGTTGCCAGGCCCCGACGCACCGGCTGCTTTCTTCATGTATGAGACCGCCAGCGGCGAACGCTTCACGCTGTATACGTCGCGTGCCAAAGCCGACACGACGTCGATGCATTACGCCTCGCAAGACCAGGACGGCGCCATGTTCTGGGCCGACAAGGGCGTCGGCTATGTGGTGTCGGGCACTTCCGACAAAGCGCGGCTGAATACGGTGGCGCGGGCGATCTACGACCAGACGGACAAAGCCGGGGGATAGCATCGCCCGGCCCAGAACCGCATCACGCCACCTGACGCTGTCATGGCGTCGTCACGGCGTCGGCTTGATGTCCCACGACACGCTGACATTCACCCGCAGCACCTCCTCGCCCTGCGCCACCGGCGCAGATGCGAAGTCCGCGGCGGCTTTGCGCAGCATCATCGGCGCCGGCGCGCTGCCGCTGTCCTCAGAGATGTTGATCGGCGCGCCGAGTGTGACGCCCGCGGCCTTGGCATAAAGCTCAGCCTTGCGGCGGGCATCCGCAACCGCCTGCGTGCGCGCTTCGTCGAGCAGTTGAGAGGCCTTGGTAACGATGAAATTGATGCCGCCGACCTCATTGGCGCCCGCCGTCACCAGCGTGTCGATGGTGGCGGCAACTTTCGTTACATCGCGGACGCGGACGGTGACCCGGTTGCTGGCGCGATAGCCCGAAATGACATTCGGGCCGCCGTTCGGCCGGCTCTGCTGCGCATATTGCGGCGACAGCGACAACCGCGAAGTCTGCAGGTCCTTGTCATCGACGCCGGCATTCTTCAGCGCCAGCAAAACCTTGCCCATGGCAATGTTGTTGGCTTCCGACGCCTCGCGCGCCGTCTTGGCTTCCAACGTCACGCCGCCATCGACGAGGGCAAGATCCGGCGGCACCGACACGCTGCCCTCACCGGAGACGGTGATCATTGGCGGCGCAGGAGACTGGGCGACAGCGGGAGTGGCGATCAGCGCGATAGCGACAGCGGCAAGTTTGATATGATGTTTCATGCCGAAACCCTCGCCACCGTCCAAGGCTTCTTTATGACGCCTACCGATGGTGGCTGATCGCGCTGTTACTTCAGCGGCACAAACACGTTGATGACCAGCTTGTCTTCCGTCGTCTTCAAGGGATCGGTGATGTATTCCTCAATGAAGGTGTCCTTGGCTTCCAGCTTCTTTTCGTCGAGGTGATTGGTGATCGCCTCATAGGTGTTGTCCATATTGTCGTAGGAGCCGCGATGGACGAATTTCAACGCCTTGCCTTCCGGTGACATGCCCATATTCATGTTCTTCGGCAGGTTCTTGATCTCTTGATCCACCGGCATTTGGGCCATGAACGTGAAGCCGGTGTCGTCGGTCGATGTGTAGACGATCAGGGGATTGCCGGACGATTTGATCTTCTGCTTGTCCAGGAACGTCGATAGCTGCTTGAACGCATCCATCAGCGTGTCGAAGGCCAGGTCCCAATTGGCCTTGCCGGTCAAGGTCAGCACCTGCTTCGGCGTCAGCGTATTCTCCTCGCCGAACGGATCGGCGGTCTGCACCGGTGCCGGGGTTGATGGATTGGCCGGCGTTGCCGGCGCCTGGGCGGCGGCAGGCGGGGTCGCCGCTGGTGGAGTGGCCGCTGGTGGAGTGGCCGGGGGCGCCGGCGCCGCCGGCTCTGCAGGTTTTGCGGGCGGGCTCTGCGCTGGAACCGACGGTGTCGCGTCCGGTTTCGATGCTGCCGGTGGCGTGGCCGGCGGAGATTGCGCCCAGGCTGTGACGTTGAGCGACAGCGCCGCAGAGGTCAGCGCGGCAGCGGTGGCAAAGCGGGACAGACGGGTGCGGAACATGCGAAAAGTCTCCAATGACGGCCGGCACGGCGAACAGACGCGATGGTAACATGCGTCGCTCATGGCCGCACTGGCCATTGCGGACCGTCTCGCCATATAAAGCGGGCAACATCAGGACGGACCATGAGCGCGCTGGCCAACCATTCCTTCGCCAAGATGAACGGCATCGGCAACGAGATCGTCGTGATCGACATGCGAGACACCGCCGGTCCGATCACCCCTGCCGACGCCCGCGCCGTCGCCCGTGCCGATGGCGGTATCGCCTATGACCAGTTGATGGTGCTGCAGAAGCCGCGCCTGCCCGGCACAGAAGCCTTCGTGTCGATCTTCAACAATGACGGCTCGGAAGCCGGCGCCTGCGGCAACGGCATGCGCTGCGTGGCGCGGCAGACTTTTGCCGAGACCGACAAGACCGGCCTCACTTTCGAGACCCGGGCGGGACTGATCAATTGCTGGCGCGCGGCGGACGGCGAAACCTTCACCGTGGACATGGGCACACCGAAGTTCGGCTGGCAGGACATTCCGCTCGCCGAGGAATTTCGCGACACCCGCGGTATCGAACTGCAGATCGGGCCGATCGATGCGCCGATCCTGCATACGCCATCGGTGGCGAGCATGGGGAATCCGCATGCGATCTTCTGGGTCGACGATATCCTGGCCTACGACCTCGAACGCTTCGGGCCGCTGCTGGAAAATCACCCGATCTTTCCGGAGCGCGCCAATATCACCCTCGCCCATATCATCGATCGCGAGCATATCGTGATGCGCACCTGGGAGCGCGGCGCCGGTCTCACCAAGGCCTGCGGTACCGCCGCCTGCGCCACGGCGGTTTCGGCCGCGCGTCTGCGCCGCACCGAGCGGAAGGTGCACATGACGCTGCCCGGTGGCGAGCTCGTGATCGACTGGCGCGAGAGCGACGATCATGTGCTGATGACCGGCGGCGCGACGTTTGAATACGAAGGCAGGTTCAATCCGGCCCTGTTCGCGTCGGTCGTTTGAAGCCATTTGGGATTGAAACGATTCACAGTCCTCATGGTGAGGAGCGCGCCGCTTGGCGCGCGTCTCGAACCATGGCGTCAAGCGACCATCCTTCGAGACGCGATCAAAGACGATCGCTCCTCAGGATGAGGACGGAGGTTGGATCGCCGATCCAACCCAAATTGGCTCTGAGCCACAGCTCAATCGCATCAATCCAGCTTCTCACCCGACGCATATTCTCCGGCGCGCTTGAAAGCCGGCCGCGCGGCGCATCGATCGAGGTAGCGGTCGAAAGCTGGACGTGACGGCACCATCTTGAAGTCGCGAACCGCAAAGTTGAGGCCGGAGCCAATGACGATGTCGGCGGCCGAGAACTGCTGGCCGAGAATCCAGGGCCCCTCCTCGAGCGCGGCTTCGAGGACGTCAAACACGCGCTGCGCATCACCCCAGCCAGCGGCGACGGGATTGAGCTCCATCTTGGTGGCAATCTGCGCAATCGCCGGTTCGATGCAGCCGGGTGCATAGAACAACCAGTAGAGATACTTGGCGCGATGCACGTCGCCGAGATCCGGCGC
>SDZE01000383.1 GCA_004173095.1 Bradyrhizobiaceae bacterium | reverse complement strand
TATCCGCTTCGACTTACGTGTTCATCGAATCGAAGAATTCCGAATTGCTCTTGGTGTTGCGGAGCTTGTCGAGCAGGAAGTCGATGGCGTCCATCGTGCCCATCGGATTGAGGATCCGGCGCAGCACATACATCTTCTTGAGCAGCAGCGGATCGGTGATGAGCTCTTCCTTGCGCGTGCCCGAGCGCGCGATATCGATCGCCGGGAAGGTGCGCTTGTCGGAGACCTTGCGGTCCAGGATGAGCTCCGAGTTGCCCGTGCCCTTGAACTCTTCGAAGATCACTTCGTCCATGCGCGAGCCGGTATCGACCAGCGCTGTCGCGATGATGGTGAGCGAGCCGCCCTCTTCCACGTTACGCGCGGCACCGAAGAAGCGCTTCGGCCGCTGCAGCGCATTGGCGTCGACACCGCCGGTCAGCACCTTGCCGGACGACGGCACCACGGTGTTGTAAGCGCGGCCGAGACGGGTGATCGAATCCAGCAGGATAACGACGTCGCGGCCGTGTTCGACCAGACGCTTGGCTTTCTCGATCACCATTTCGGCGACCTGCACGTGGCGCGTGGCTGGTTCGTCAAAGGTCGAGGACACCACCTCGCCCTTCACCGAACGCTGCATGTCGGTGACTTCTTCCGGCCGTTCGTCGATCAGCAGAACGATGAGATAGCATTCCGGATGATTGGCCGTGATCGAATGCGCGATGTTCTGCATCAGCACGGTTTTACCCGTGCGCGGCGGCGCCACGATCAAAGCGCGCTGGCCCTTGCCGATCGGGGCGACGATGTCGATGACGCGCGGCGACAGATCCTTGCGGGTCGGGTCTTCCAGTTCAAGACGGAAGCGCTCGTTCGGAAACAGCGGCGTCAGATTGTCGAAATTGACCTTGTGCTTCGACTTCTCGGGGTCCTCGAAGTTCAGCGTATTGACCTTCAGAAGCGCGAAATAGCGTTCGCCTTCCTTCGGGCTGCGGATGTGACCCTCGACGGTATCGCCGGTGCGCAGGCCGAAGCGGCGGATCTGCGACGGCGACACGTAGATGTCATCCGGACCCGGCAGGTAATTCGCATCCGACGAGCGCAGGAAGCCGAAGCCGTCGGAGAGCACCTCGACGACGCCCTCGCCGATGATGTCGGTTTCCTGCAACGCCAGTTGCTTCAGGCAGGCAAACATCAGCTCCTGCTTGCGCATCGTGCTGGCGTTTTCGACCCCCAGCTCTTCCGCGAACGAGACGAGCTCGGCCGGCGTTTTCGCCTTGAGGTCTTGGAGTTTCATTTCCCGCATGGGGGGAGGTCCTGTGGAGATCGGGGAGGGGGTGTGCAAGCTGCCGGAAAGAGTGCGGACGCCGATATGTCACGAAATCCGCAGGTCTCCGGCAACGAAGTCTTGAGCAGTGAAGGTGCTGAAGAGACTTCAAGCCTGATGGGGCTTCAAGCCTGATGGGGCGGCCGGCATAACGGAGCCGGATCGAACCACATCGCCTGCGTCGGGTGGGAGAACCGCAACATATGGGACATCCGGCCAACGCGCAAGATCGCCGGAAGTGCCCGGGTCCGCAAAAATTCGCAGGGCCCGATTCCACACTGTCGCCAGTCCCAGGACGCGGGGCCAGACGTGGATACCCGGCATTCGCCGGGCATGATGGGGACGATGCAAGACAGCCTCACGACCAAAACTCCGTCATGGCCGGGCTCGTCGCGGCCATCCACGTCTTTTGCCGGGGTCTCGAGCCATCGACGAAAGCTAAAACGGCTTCACGATCACCAAAATCACGATCAGGACCATGAGGACCGCCGGCACCTCATTGATGATGCGATAGAATTTCTGGCTACGCGTGTTGCGGTTGAGATCGAAATCGCGCACCCGGGCGGCCAGGAAACCATGAACGCCCGACAGCACCAGCACCAGAAACAGTTTTGCGTGAAACCAGCCGGAGACGAACCAGCCACCGGACCAGGCGAGGTAGAGGCCAAAGATCCAGGTCGCCGCCATCGCCGGATTGATGATCGCCTTGAGCAGCCGGCGTTCCATGATCTTGAACGTCTCGGACTGCGTCGAGCCGATCTCGGCGTCGCAGTGGTAGACGAACAGCCGTGGCAGATACAGCATGCCCGCCATCCAGGAGATGACGGCGATCACATGCAGAGCTTTCGCCCATTCATACATTGCTAAGCCTTGGGCCTTATCAGGGTGGGATGCGGTCTCGACTAGGGAACATCTGAACCGCATTGCGGTTGCCCGCAAGAGCGATCGGCGAGGTTATCCGTGCACTGTCCGGATCCACCCCCTTCCCTCAATCTATTATTAGATTCTTAAGGTTTGAGTCTGTTTGACGGTGAATAGTGCCGGCGCAACGCCGTCCCCACCTCGTCCCATGCTTGTGCACATCGGATTCTGAATCTTCCGCGAGTCCTCTTGCGGTTCGCAAAGCCATGCGGCGCAGCCGCTTGTGGCCTGTCAGAGCGGGATTCCGGAGAGACAAATCCACATAACCCCATTATCATTGTCAGCGGAGCCAAACGGTATCCCCGCTGAGAGGCCTGTGAAGAAGAATCCGGGTTATCCCGGACGCCTCGCCCTCGCCGCCGATTTCGCGGAAAGCCTCCACAGCGATCCACACAACACACAGGGTTATGGTGCATACCACCGGCAGCTTTTTTCATCTTCATCTGGTGTCCGATTCGACCGGCGAGACGCTCATCACCGTCGCGCGCGCCGTCGCTGCGCAATATGCCAATGTCACGCCGGTGGAACATGTCTATCCGCTGGTGCGCAGCCAGAAGCAGCTCGACCGGGTTCTGACCGAGATCGAGGAGGCGCCGGGCATCGTACTGTTTACGCTGCTGGAGACGGACCTGGTCCAGCGGCTCGAGGCCAAGTGCCACGAGATCAATTCGCCGAGCCTGTCGATCATCGGGCCAGTGATGCAGCTGTTCCAGAATTACCTCGGTGCCTCCACCTCCGGCCGCGTCGGCGCACAGCACGTTCTCAATGCCGATTATTTCAAGCGGATCGACGCGCTGAATTATTCGATGATGCATGACGACGGGCAGCACACCGAGGGGCTCGAAGACGCCGATGTCGTGTTGGTCGGTGTGTCGCGCACCTCGAAGACGCCGACCTCCATCTATCTCGCCAATCGCGGCGTGCGCACGGCCAATGTCCCGCTCGTCCCCGGTATCCCTATTCCGAAGCAACTCGAAACGCTGAAGAAGCCACTCGTGGTCAGCCTGCATGCGACGCCGGAACGCTTGATCCAGATCCGGCAGAACCGGCTGCTGAGCATGGGTAGCGATACCGTCAATGACGATTATATCGATCGGCAGTTGGTGACCGACGAGGTGACCTATGCCCGCAAGCTTTCTGCCAAATATGGCTGGGCCCTGCTGGAAGTTACCCGCCGTTCTATCGAGGAGACGGCGGCGGCGATCATGAAATTGCTGGCCGACCGTCAGCGACAACGGATGTCTGAATGACCATTTGGCGCGGCGAGAAGCCGCTGATCCTGGCGTCGCAGAGCGCGGCGCGACGCATGCTGCTGGCCAATGCCGGCATCGCTTTCGACGCCGCGCTGGCCGATATCGACGAGCGCGGCATTCAGCAGCGATCGAAGCTTACAGCACCCGGTGAAATCGCGGCGCTGCTGGCCGAGCAGAAGGCCGCATTCGTGTCGTTGCGGCATCCCGGTCGCTATGTCGTCGGTGCCGATCAGACGCTTTCCGTCGGGGACCGGCTGTTCAACAAGCCTGCCGACCGCGATCAGGCGGCGCAGCAATTGCGTGACCTCGCAGGCAAGACCCATGAACTGCACTCGGCGGTCGCCGTGGCGTGCGATGGCGCGACCCTGTTTGCGCATGTGTCGATAGCGCACATGACCATGCGTCAGCTCGATGACGCCGCCATCGAGGCCTATCTCGATGCCGCGGGCGACAAGGTGACGAGCAGCGTCGGCGCCTATCAGCTCGAAGGCCTGGGCGTGCATCTGTTCGAATTGATCGAGGGCGATCATTTCACCATTCTCGGTCTGCCGCTGCTGCCGCTGCTGAAATTTTTACGCGGCGAGCGCATGATCGGGATCTAAGTTTTCTTGTCCCGGACGCGGTGCAGCGCTCTTCGCGCTGCTCTGCAGAGCCGGGACCGTTGCGGGCAATAGCGATTGATACGGTCCCGGTCTGGGAAGCAACGCTGCGCGTTGCGTCGCGCCCGGGACAAGTAACAGGGAAATGGGAATGCGTGTCCTGGGGTTGACCGGCTCGATCGGGATGGGAAAATCGACCACCGCAAAATTGTTCATGGAAGCCGGCGTGCCCGTCTATGACGCCGATGCCACCGTGCATATGGTCTATGAGAACGAAGCCGTGCCGCTGATCGAGGCGGCTTTCCCCGGAACCACGGCCAACGGCAAGGTCGATCGCACCAAGCTGTCGCCGCTGGTCGTGCACGACGCCGATGCGATGAAGAAGCTCGAGCGCCTGGTGCATCCCCTGCTGGCGCGGCATCACAAACAATTTCTCGATGACGCCGAGGCCTCCGGCGCGCCGGTGGCAGTGGTCGATGTGCCCTTGCTGTTCGAGACCGGCGGCGACAAGCGCGTCGATGCCATCGTCGTGGTCTCGACCGATGCCAAGACCCAGCGCGAACGGATCCTGGCGCGCGAGGGCATGACCACGGAAAAGCTCGACGCCATCCTGGCGCGGCAGCTGCCCGATGCCGACAAGCGCGAGCGGGCCGACTTCGTAGTGGATACCTCCCATGGGATCGAACCGGTACGGGCTCGGATCGCTGAAATTCTCGCCGAGGCTGCTAAGATGCCGCGCAGGCGGGCCTGAGATTCTACCCGACAGACCGAATTGAGAGCCGATGCGCGAAATCGTCATGGATACCGAAACCACCGGCCTCGATCCGCTGCGCGGCGATCGGCTGGTGGAAATCGGTTGTCTCGAAATCTTCAACCGGATGCCGACAGGCCAGACGTTTCACGTTTATTGCAATCCGGAACGCGACATGCCGCTGGAGGCCTTCAACGTTCACGGCCTGTCAGCGGAATTTCTCTCGACCAAGCCTTTGTTTCACGAGATCGCCAATGATTTTCTGGCGTTCATCGGGGATTCGCCGCTGGTGATCCACAACGGCTCGTTCGACCTCGGCTTCATCAATATGGAGCTGGACCGCATCAAGCGGCCACCGCTGCAGCGTGATCGTCTGGTCGATACGCTGCTGCTGGCGCGGCGCAAGCATCCGGGCGTCTCGAACCGGCTCGACGATCTGTGCGCCCGCTATTCGATCGACAATTCGCGCCGCACCAAACACGGCGCTTTGCTCGATTCCGAATTGCTGGCCGAGGTCTATATCGATCTGGTCGGTGCGCGGCAGTCGTCGCTGATCCTGGCCGAGGACGCGCCGATCATGGTGCGCGGGGGCAATGGCGACACCCCGCGCCGTCAGCGCGAGGTAGCATTGCTGCCGCGCCTGACCGATGACGACCGCGCCTCCCATCGCGCATTCGTGGGCACGCTGGGCGACAAGCAGATCTGGTCGGAATTCTGGGGCGAGCCCGAGACGGCGGCTTAAATTGTAGGGTGGGCAAAGCGCAGCGTGCCCACCACCGGTGCCTGAGAAGCAGATGGTGGGCACGGCGCAGGAGCGCCTTTGCCCACCCTACAGATCGCGCTTAATTCGCCTGGCCGGCTTCGGCCTGCTGGCGCTCGAGGTTCTGACGGTAGAGGCCGACGAAATCCACGGGATCCAGCATCAGGGGCGGGAAGCCGCCGTCGCGCACCGCGGTGGCGACGATCTCGCGCGCGAACGGGAACAGCAGGCGCGGGCATTCGATCATGATCAGCGGATGCAGGTTCTCCTGCGGCACGTTGACGATGCGGAACACGCCGGCATAGGCGAGTTCGAACGAGAACAGCACCGAGCCATTGGCGTCGGCCTTGCCCTCGATGGACAGCGTCACTTCATATTCGGTGTCCGACAGATTGTTGGCGCCGACATTGATCTGGATGTTGATATTCGGCTGCTGCTCCTGCGGGGCCAGCGAGCCCGGCGCATTCGGATTCTCGAACGACAGATCCTTGGTGTATTGCGCCAAGACGTTGAGCTGGGGGGGAGACGCCTCGGGAGCGTTACCGTTGCCGTTTGCCATGTGAAATCTCCTGAAGCGCCGCCGGGCGGCTGTGCCGATTCGCTGCGAAAAGCCGCGACGAGGCGCCTTCTCCATGCGGCGAGTGGCTATCATAGCCCGCCGGGCTTCGACAAGGACGGCAACGCCGATCGAGATCGGCCAATGGCCGAGCCCGACATCACCGGCATCGCGCTGATTCGCCCTATCCGGCTGATATGCCGCGGCTTCCGCCTCTCGGAGCGGCCGGCGCGGCGAACTTGTGGCGCGGTCCGGCGTTATCAGCCCCCAAGGCGGGGCCGCTTTGCCGCAGGTCTCCCATGGCGCATGCCATTGGCTGGGCTAGGTTTCATGTCTAGATGAGATTATGCCGCTAATGATGTATCGTGTTCCGCGGCAGTGTTCTTCCCGGCCCGACGCCGGCACCGATCAGAAAGCGACAAGACGTGGACATTTACACCATTATCTTCCTGGCACTGGCGGTCTTCATTTTCCTGCGCCTCCGCAACGTGCTCGGCCAGCGCACCGGTGAGGAACGTCCGCCGTTCGATCGGGCAACGGCCCGTGAGGGACTGCCGCCGGAAGGCAATGTGGCCACCATTCCGGGCAGCCCGATCGACCAGACCCACCCCGCCCCTGCCGCCGAAATTTCCCCGGCCGAGCGCTGGAAGGGCATCGCCGAACCCGGCACCCCGCTGGCCAGCGGCCTGGATGCCGTGGTCGAGCAGGATCCCTCTTTCGATGCGCGCCACTTCCTGACCGGCGCCAAGAGCGCTTACGAGATGATCGTACTGGCCTTCGCCAATGGCGATCGCCGTGCGCTGAAGGATCTGCTGTCGAGCGAGGTGTTCGACAGTTTCGATGCGGCGATCAAGGATCGCGAGACAAACGAGCTCAAGACCGAGACCCGCTTCGTCTCCATCGATAAGGCGGAGATGGTCGGCGCCGAAGTGCGCGACCGCACTGCGCAACTCACCATCCGCTTCGTGTCGCAGATGATTTCGGCGACGCGCGACAAGACCGGCAAGGTGGTCGATGGCAATGCCGAGAGCGTCTCCGACATCACCGACGTCTGGACCTTCGCCCGCGACATTTCCTCGCGCGATCCGAACTGGAAGCTGGTTGGCACCGGCGCTGGCCAGTAAAGCGAGGCACCACGCGGCGCTCGCCGCGTGTGCCACCGCGTGCGCCGTCATGGTGCTGGCCGGCGCAGCGGATGCACGCGGGCTGAACCATCAATATCGCAGCCGCGGACATTCCGAGGCTTACATCCCGCGCTACAATCCCGTGCGGGAATTTCCGTTCGAATTCCCCGGCAGCCAGTATCAGCCGGTGGCCTGGTCGGAGATTTCCGGCTGGACTGACGATGATCCGCAGGGCGCGTTCGCAGCGTTTCGCGCCAGCTGCCGCCCAATCTCGGCGCCACGCAATCCATCGCCGGAATCCAAAACCATCGGCAATTCGCTGCGCGATCCCTGCGAGGCGGCCAAATCAGCGGATATCGCCGACGCCACCAAGGCCCGCGCTTTCTTCGAGCAGAATTTCACGCCGCTGCGGATCTCTCGGCTCGGCGAAACCGATGGCTTCGTCACCGGCTATTACGAGCCGATCGTCGATGGCTCGAAGACCAAGACCGACATCTATACTGTGCCGGTGTATCGACGGCCGTCCAATCTGTTCGTGCGTGGCTACAATCAGGCCTCGCCCAGCCTGCCCAACAATGGCGATGTGTTTCGCAAGATCGGCCGTCGCAAGCTGGTGCCCTATTACGATCGCGCGCAGATCGAGGATGGCGCCATCGCCGGCCGCGGGCTCGAAATCGCCTGGCTGAAGAGCCAGACCGATCTGTTGTTCTCGCAGATCCAGGGCTCGGCGCGCGTGCGCATGGACGACGGCAGCTCGGTCCGCATCAATTATGATTCGCACAACGGCTATCGCTACACGCCGGTCGGCCGGGTGCTGATCGACCGCGGGATCATTCCACGCGAGCAGATGTCGATGCAGCGCATCCGGCAATATTTCGAAGAGAATCCGGAAGCCGCCAATGAGGTGCGCCGTCAGAACAAGGCGTTCGTGTTCTTTCGCGAGGTGCAATTGTCCGACAAGGACGAAGCGGTGGGCGCGCAGGGCGTGCCGCTGACGCCGGGCCGCTCGATCGCGGTCGACAAGGCGTTGCATGTCTATGGCACGCCGTTCTTCGTCGAAGGCGAATTGCCGATCGAGACCGACATATCGAAGACGCCGTTCCGCCGGCTGATGGTGGCGCAGGACACCGGCTCAGCCATCGTCGGTCCAGCGCGTGCCGATCTCTATTTCGGTGCCGGCACCGAGATGGGGCGGATCGCTGGTCGGATCAAACATCCCGCGAAATTCGTGATGCTGGTGCCGAAGAGCCTCGATCCATCCGTGCGCGGCCACAACATGCCACTGCCGGATGCACGGCCATCGGCGAGAATCGCAAAGCTGTTTCCGCAGACGCCAACCGGCGAGCCCGCAAAGACGGACGTGGCAAAGGCGGAGCCGCCGAAGGTGGAGGCGATCAAAGCCGAGCCACTGAAGCCCGACGTTCCGAAGCCCGATCTGCCGAAACCAGATTTCCCGAAAGCAGAGGCGGTAAAGCCCGATGCGCCGAAGGCGAGCGCTTCCGCGCCAGAAAAGCCAGCCATCGCCAAGCCCGAACCCACAGCCGAGGTCAAATCCACGGCGCCTGCTGCCACTGTCGTGCCGCTGCCTGCGCCGAAGCCGGTCGAACTGGCGGCGGTTGCGGTGCCGGCGGCTGCAGCGGCGATCCCCATGCCCGAAGCCCGGCCGCCATCCGCGCCGCTTGCCAAGGCCGCGCCGGACGCGAAACAGGAAGCCAAGCCGCGACGTGCCACGTATAAGCGGCGCGTCATTCGTCGCACGCCGGCACAGTCGTCGTCGTCCTTCCGCTTCTTCTGGCAATGAAACGATCGTCGCGTCCGCCGCAGATCATCGATCCGCCACGTCCCCGCCTCCGCGCTCTGAGCGCGGAGGAGCGCGATCTGTGGGACAACGTGGCGAGGCAAGTGAAGCCGCTGCGCAAGCGTATACGCGTGGCGAAGCCCATCGCGGTCACCGCCGAGGCCACACCGGCCCCATTGCCGCCGATGTCCCGCAAGGTGATGGATGCACCACCGGCCAAGGTGATGAAACATCCCGATCCGCCGTTGCCGCCGCTCACCACACTCGGCCGGCGCGAACGCTCGCAGCTGTCGCGCGGCCGCAAGGAGATCGATGCGCGCCTCGATCTGCACGGCATGACGCAGGAGCGCGCGCATCGTTCGCTCGCAGCATTCCTGCAGCGGGCCAGTTATGATGGCCTGTCATTCGTGCTGATCATCACCGGCAAGGGCCGTACCGGCGTTGCCGAATCCGAGCGTGGCATCCTGCGCCGGCAGGTGCCGATCTGGCTCGGCCTGCCGGAATTCCGCGCGCTGGTGGTGGGGTTCGAGGAAGCGCATATCGGGCATGGCGGCGCCGGTGCGCTGTATGTGCGGGTGAGACGGGCGCGGT
>SDZE01000581.1 GCA_004173095.1 Bradyrhizobiaceae bacterium | reverse complement strand
TTCTAGAAGGAAACCGAAATGATGAACTTTCTTCCTTCGTTGAAGCTCAACCGGGACCGCGCCGAGATGATCAGCGAGGTGCCATTCAGATTCGTCCGCAGTGACCATCTGGATCGGCTGGAGAGCGATCAGTTCGACATGCTCATCATCGGGGGCGGCGTGACGGGAGCCTATGCGGCGCTTGATGCAAGCCTGCGCGGATTTCGCGTCGCATTGGTCGAGAAGGCGGATTTCGCTTCGGGAACGTCGTCGAAGTCGTCGAAGATGGTGCATGGCGGGTTACGCTACATCGAGCAGGGCAATCTCAGCCTGGTCCGCCACTCGCTGTTGGAGCGTCAGAGGCTTCGCCGTAACGCGCGACACCTGGTTCAGCGATTGCCGTTCCTGTTTCCGATCCTGGAAAAGGACGGTGTGTTCGATAAGCGCATGGCGAAGGCGTTCGAAAGCCTGCTGTGGACCTATGATCTTGCCGGCGGCTGGCGCGAAGGGATCCTGCACCAGCGCCTGAGCAAGGCCGAGGTGCTGTCGCATTGTCCGACCTTCAAGGACGAGAACCTGATCGGCGGCCTGATGTATTTCGATGCCCGCGTCGACGATGCGCGGCTGACATTGAACCTGGCGCGCACAGCCGCCCATCACGGCGCGGCCATTGCCAATCACACCAAAGCCGTCGAGATCACCCGCAACAATCACGGCAAGGTCAGTGGTGCGGTGGTGCAGGCTGGCGAGCGCGAGATCACCATTCGCGCGTCAGCGGTGGTCATGGCGACCGGCGTCTGGTTGCGCGACTGGAGCGGGATCAAGAAAGGCGAGGAGCGCAAGCTTGAGATCCGGCCGGCCAAGGGCGTCCATGTTGCGATACCGTGGCTGAAGATCAGGAACGACTGCACGGTCACGATCCCTGTGCCCGGCCGCAGCCGTCGCGCGACGATCACCCGCTGGGGTGATGTCTCCTATCTCGGCACGACGGACGAAGATTATCAGGGTGATCTGGATGACGTGCATTGCACGCGCGAGGAGCTCGACTTCCTGCTCGAGGGCGCGCGGTCGGCATTGAAGACGGATCTCGGTCCCGAGGATGCTGTCGGCAGCATGGCCGGGTGCCGGCCTTTGGTGGCGCCGCCCGGAGGCAAGACGCTTGAAGTGAAACGGAACCACAAGATCGACATTGCAGATGATGGTCTCATCACCATTGTCGGCGGCAAGCTGACGACGTCGCGGCATATGGCGGAACAGACCGTCGACGCTGCCCAGCAAGTGATGGGAAAGAGCGGCCGATGCCAGACCAAGAAGGCCTATCTGCTCGGCGCAGCCGGCTACGACGCCCAGGCGATCATCGCGACAGGTGGTCTGCAGGCGCATCTCGGCGAGCGCTATGGCACCGAAGCGCGCTTTGTCAGCGATATTCTTCAGGCCGATCCGCCATCCGCTGCGCCGATCGTTCCTAGTCTGCCGCATAGCGAAGCCGAGGTGACCTATGCCGTGCGCCATGAAATGGCCGGGACCGTCGATGACGTGCTGTCGCGCCGCATGCGCGCCCGCATGAACGCACGCGATGCATCGGCACGTGCGGCCGCACGTGTCGGCCAGATACTGCAGTCCGAACTCGGACTGTCCGACCACGTCATTGCGCAGCAAGTGGCGGACTACACCGCCGGCGTTGCGCGCGAAAAATCCATTCTTCTGGGAGAGTAAGACATGTTGAGCAAAGATGCCATTCGTCGCGGCTATAATCGTGGCCGTTACGTCGTCGGTGCACATACGCCACCGGCTTATGTGGCCCGTGTGAAGGAGACGTCGACGACGCCCGGTCTGCAACGCGACCCGGTCGCTGTCGGGGTCGACATGATCGCATCGCTGCGCGAGGTCGCCGACCACGTGATCACCGAGACGCCTGACGTCGTGGCCTGGACCCGCGACTGGTGGGCGGGATCGATGATGACCGAGACTGCCGGCAAACCGGCGACGCCGAACGCGGTCGTCGTTCGCGTCTCGTCGATCGAACAGGTCCAGAGCGTGATGCGGCTTGCCAACGACGCGACGATCCCCGTGACCGTATCGGCGGGACGCAGCAACGTCACGGGGGCGGCGCTTCCGGTGCGCGGCGGCATCGTCCTCGATCTGTGTGATCTCAACAAGCTCGTCGGGTTCGATGCCGAGAGCCAGATCGTCGAGGTCGAGGCCGGCATGTTCGGCGACGTCTTCGAAGACACGATCCAGCGTGACTACAAGATGACCATGGGACACTGGCCGTCGTCGTTCGGCATCAGCACCGTGGGCGGATGGGTGGCTTGCCGCGGTGCCGGTCAATTGTCGACGCGCTATGGCAAGATCGAAGACATGGTGTTCGGCATGGATGTCGTGCTCGCCGATGGTCGGTTGATCACGGTGGGCGGCCATTCCCGTGCCGCCGTCGGTCCTGATCTGTTGCAGTTGTTCATCGGATCGGAGGGCACGCTGGGCGTCGTCGTGAAAATCCGCTTCAAGCTGCACCGGCTGCCCGATTATGGCCGCGCCATCGCCTATTCATTCAAGACGTTTGCGATCGGTCTCGAAGCGTGTCGTCAGATCATGCAGCGCGGGGCCAATCCAGCAGCGTTGCGTCTCTACGACGAGCTTGAAAGCGGTGTTCAGTTCGGTATGCCGGAGAGCAACGTCCTGTTGGTTGCTGACGAAGGCCCGCAGGAGATGGTCGACGCCGTAATGGCAATCAGCGAGAAAGCCTGCGGCGAACTCGGTGAGCGTCTGGAAAGCGACGCGATTCTGGAGCGTTGGCTTGATACCCGGTATCTGACCGGCAAAAGTGCGGAGGGTTTCACGCCGAGCCCCGGGTTTGTGGCAGATACGCTGGAGATGATCGGTCCATGGCGCGATCTGCCGGCGATTTATGAAGAGGTCGTACAGGCTATCAACTCTGTTCCCGGAACGCTTGCGGGATCTGCGCATCAGTCGCATGCCTATGTCGATGGAGCCTGCCTGTATTTCTCGCTACGCGGTGAAGTCGAAGTCGAGAATCGCCAGACCTGGTACCGGCAGGCGTGGGACGCTGCGAATGCCGTCATCATCAAATACAACGCGACATTGAGCCACCATCACGGCGTCGGACTGTTGCGCGCGCCCTATATGGCGGACTCATTGGGAACGGCATTCCCGGTGCTGGAAACCATCAAGACGGCGCTCGATCCGAACAACATTCTCAATCCGGGAAAGCTTGGATTGAGTGACAAAGTCGGCGTACGACTTTAGACAGAGGTCATGGACAAATCCCTGGCCTTACGCCTGACACGGCATCCTGTGATCGCCACGCTCTATGGTCCCGAACTGGTCGAGGAGTTTCTCGGCGGTGAGGCGGAAATCGCCATCGTTGCGAACTTCGAGTTGCGCAAGCTCGGGGCGGTTATCAAGTCGCTTGTCGATGCCGACAAGTATCCTGTGGTGAACATCGACAGTTGCGATGGCCTGTCGCAGGACAAAGGTGGTGTCGACTATCTCGTCGAGATCGGCGCCAAAGGCGTCGTCTCGACGCGGGTGGCGACGATTCAGCGTGCCAAGAAGTCCGGACTGGTTGCCATCCAGAAGGTCTTCGTGACGGACCGGTCGAATTTTCCACGGAGCGTTGCGGCGTTGGGACAGAGTGAGCCCAACCTGGTACAATTGATGCCGGCGCCGATGCTGTCATATGTGCCGGCGCCGCATCGTAAGGCGATGCCACCAATCATTGCGTCAGGGTTTGTGTGCGACCGCAGCCACGTGCTTGATGCGATCAAGAACGGAGCTGTAGCTGTGTCCACAAGTGATCAGGGCCTGTGGCGGCTGAGCGGGAAATCGCTTCGGGCTTAGACTAAAACTGAAATATCGTGGGATGCTGCGTATATTTCAGTATGCCGTGGAAGCGTCGTTGGTGATGAGGGCGAATAAAGCAAGCCGGCGATGCCGCGCCTTGCCGATGATTGAACCCATGCAGGGCGACCAGGTCCTATCGGGGCCTTAATGACCCAGGCTTCTGACGCAATGACGGGCGATGACCCATTCCTCATTGGTCGGGATGATCCTGATTTCAACGCGGCTATCGCTCGTGCTGATGCACGCGGATCCCGCGTCGTTGGCATCGTTATCGATGGCGAGACCCAGCCAGTTCAACCGCTCGCATACACGTCGTCGGATGTCCTTTGCATGCTCGCCGATTCCGCCGGTGAAGATCAGGCAATCGAGACCACCGAGGCGGTTGACCATCATCGCCGTTTCCCGGGCGACGGACGACACGAATAACGCGACGGCTTCTGCTGCATGCGAGTTGTCGCTGTCCATCAAGACTCGCATATCGCCCGACAGGCCTGACACGCCAAGCAGACCGGATTCTCGGTACAGCATGTTTTCGAGGTCGGTCACCGACAGTCCGCGCTGTTGTTGCAGATAGAGCAGCACGCCGGGATCGATGGCGCCGCAGCGTGTCGCCATCACCAGGCCATCCAGCGGGGTGAATCCCATGGTGGTGTCGATACTGGCGCCGTCGCGCATGGCGCACAGGCTGGCGCCGCTGCCAAGATGTGCGACAACGCATCGCTTGTTTGCACGCGATGGCGAGAGTTCCTGCAGCTGTCCGGCAATGAATTCGAATGACAGGCCGTGAAATCCGTAGCGACGGATACCGGCGTCATGCAGCTCTCGTGGAATGGCAAAGCGGGTGGCGGCGGCAGGCAGCGCGTGATGGAATGCGGTGTCGAAGCAGGCGATTTGCGGCAGTTCAGGCCGTTCGGCCATGATCACACGGACGGGCGCCAGACAGCGCGGCTGATGCAGCGGTGCCATCGGGGTCAGCTCGGCGAGCGCGTCGACGATCGTTTCCGTTACCCGGACTGGCGCAGCATAGGCCGGTCCGCCATGAACCACGCGATGACCGACTGCAACCAGGTCATCGCTGGCCAGATAGCCATCAATCCAGGTCAGCGCATCGCGCAACAGCTCCTCACCGTGACCATCTGCGATGTCACGCTGCTGATCATAAAGGATCGTCCCGTCTGCGTCCGCGATCATCAAGCGAGGTTGGGCATCGTGTTCGTCCAGGTTGCCACGACACAGCAATCTAGGCTCGCCGTCTGCTTCGACGTCGAACAGCGCGAGCTTGATGCTTGAGGAGCCGGAATTCACGACAAGGACGGCATCGGGCATGATCTCACCTCAGTCGGCGATACGCGTGGTGACATGCTCGGGCCAGCCCCAATCGCGGATCTGCGGCATGTCTTCGCCATGCGCGCGCACATATCTCGTGTGCTCCAGTAGTGTGTCGCGAAACTGCTGCTTGATAGCCGCTGCCGCGATGCCGAGACCCGGAACGCGCTCGATGACGTCGATGGCGAGATGGAAGCGGTCGAGCCGGTTCAGCACCACCATGTCGAACGGTGTGGTTGTCGTTCCTTCCTCCTCGAAGCCGTGGACATGCATGCCGGCATGGTTGGCGCGGCTATAGGTCAACCGATGGATCAGATTGGGATAGCCGTGAAACGCGAAGATCACCGGTTTGTCACGGGTGAACATGCCATCGAAGTCGCGGTCATGCAGTCCGTGCGAGTGCTGTGTTTTGGGTTGCAGCGTCATCAGATCGACCACGTTGATGACGCGGATCTTCAACGCGGGAATGGTCTGCCGAAGCAGATCCACCGCGGCCATTGTTTCGAGCGTGGGAACGTCGCCGCAACAGGCCATCACGACGTCGGGTTCGTCGCCGGGGATTTCGGTGCCGGCCCAGGGCCAGATTCCGATGCCGGCATCGCAATGAGTCGCAGCCTGATCGATATCGAGCCATTGCGGCGACGGCTGCTTGCCGGCGACGATGACGTTGATCCGGTCATAGGTGCGCAGCACATGATCGGTGATCCAAAGCAGGGTGTTCGCATCCGGCGGAAAGTAGATCCGGACAATATCGGCCTTCTTGTTGGCGACCAGATCGACAAAGCCGGGATCCTGATGACTGAAGCCGTTGTGGTCCTGGCGCCAGACATGGGACGTGAGCAAATAATTGAGAGAGGCGACGGGGCGTCGCCAAGGCAGCGCCCGCGACACTTTCAGCCACTTGGCATGCTGGTTGAACATCGAATCGACGATATGGATGAAGGCCTCATAGCAGGACATCAGCCCGTGACGCCCCGTCAGCAGATAACCCTCCAGCCAGCCCTGGCAGAGATGCTCGCTGAGCACTTCCATCACCCGGCCGTCCTGGGCGAGGTGGACATCATAAGGCTCGATGCCCTCCATCCAGACGCGTTCGGTCACCTCAAACACCGCGTCGAGCCGGTTCGATGCTGTTTCGTCCGGTCCCATGATGCGAAAATTGCGCGCACCGGCGTTCAACGTGATGACGTCGCGCAGGAACTGCCCCATTACGCGGGTGGCTTCTGCTTCGATGCCGCCGGGCTGGGCGACATCGATGGCATAGTCCCGGAAGTCCGGAAGCGTGAGCTCGCGTTTCAGCAAGCCTCCATTGGCGTGCGGGTTCGCTCCCATGCGTCGATGGCCTTGCGGCGACAACGCCTGTAGCTCAGGCAGCAGCCGTCCGGCTTCGTCGAACAGATCATCGATCCGGTAGCTGCGCATCCATTCCTCAAGCAGCCTGAGATGCTCGGGGTTGCCGCGCGGATTGGCGATCGGGACCTGGTGCGAACGCCAGAACCCTTCCACCTTCAAGCCGTCGACCTCCTTGGGGCCGGTCCAGCCTTTGGGGCTGCGCATAATGATGACGGGCCATCTCGGTTGCTCCACTGTGGCGCGACCATCGCGGGCCGAGGCCTGGATCTCGCGGATGATACGAACCGAGCGCTCGAGCGTATGTGCCATCAGCGGGTGCATCAGGAACGGATCGCTGCCCTCGACGAACAGTGGCTCGTGACCGTAACCATGAAAGAGATGGCGGATGTCATCGTCACTCATCCGCCCCAGTATCGTGGGATTGGCGATCTTGTAGCCGTTGAGATGAAGAATGGGCAGCACTGCGCCGTCATGCTTCGGGCTCAGAAATTTGTTGGAGTGCCATGACGCGGCGAGTGGCCCCGTCTCCGCCTCGCCATCGCCGACGACACAGGCGACGATCAGCTCAGGATTATCGAAAGCAGCGCCATAGGCGTGCACCAGCGCATAGCCGAGCTCGCCACCTTCATGGATGGAGCCAGGCGTCTCCGGAGCCGCATGGCTGGGAATGCCGCCGGGGAATGAGAACTGTCGAAACAGCTTCTGCAATCCGGCCCCATCCCGCGTGATGTCGGGATAGACCTCGCTATACGTGCCCTCCAGATATGTATTCGCGACCATGCCCGGTCCGCCATGGCCGGGGCCGCAGACATAGATCATATCGAGGTTCTGGGCTTTGATGACGCGGTTTAGATGCGCGTAGATGAAGTTGAGGCCGGGCGTGGTTCCCCAATGGCCGAGTAGGCGCGGCTTGACGTGATCCCTGCGCAAGGGTTCGCGCAGCAAGGCATTGTCGAGAAGATAGATCTGCCCCACCGACAGGTAGTTGGCGGCGCGCCAATAGCGATCGATCAGTTGCACTTCGTCCGTGCCGAGAAAACCTTCTCCATAGCGTGGCATATGCGGCGCCTTCCTCAGTCGTCCTGTCGGGCAAGGAGCTGCCGCGAACAGTCGCGATCGTATTGGGTCG
The DNA here is from genome assembly GCA_004173095.1 of Bradyrhizobiaceae bacterium. GTDB lineage: Bacteria > Pseudomonadota > Alphaproteobacteria > Rhizobiales > Xanthobacteraceae > Tardiphaga. The sequence continues at coordinate 596 of SDZE01000581.1, read as the reverse complement.
AGATCAGCTGCCGGGGCTTGCGTTGCGACGCAAAGGACTGATTTTGAAGTGGTGTTTGGCGTAAGCGATGATCTGGCCGTCGGTCGGATGATCGGCGGCCTCGACGCCCACAATCCGACTGCCCAGCTGTGTCTTCTCGCGCAAGTATGTCGCCAGTTCGGTCTTCGCCTGTGCAGGCCCGATGATTAGAATCTCGCCGGCGTCGCTCACGGCGTCAGATACGGCTTTCATCAATCCCTTGTCTTCATGGACATGACCGCTGCCGACTTCGTTGGCCTTGTGGTGGATGTGACGGGTCTCGAACTTCGGATGGAGCTCGAGCTGATCCGTGCCGGTGAGACCGACATGAAATATCTTCGCTTCGCGGTTATCGATCCAAACGACGGCATGATAATTGTGCATCTCGTGTCCTTGTTGGCGGTGAGCGGTGATGGCAGTTTCGATTGCAGCCTCATCACCGCTGCTGATCTCTCGGATATCTGCCCGGAGCACGTGCATTGCGGCTCTAGCCAGTCTTTGCGGGATAGCGTGGCAAAGCAGTACGGCAAACGGCGGCGTTCCGTTTGACATGCGTCAAACAGCTATGCGGTCAGCTA
>SDZE01000067.1 GCA_004173095.1 Bradyrhizobiaceae bacterium | reverse complement strand
AGCACGCGCCGGACCAATGCCGAAAACAGCGACAGGTCGGCGACCACCGGCCGCGCCAGCCTGATGTATGAAACCGACTTCGGCTTCAATCCCTATGTGCTCTGGGCGCAATCGTTCAATCCTGTCTCTTTCGGCTCGACCTATGGCGGCAGCACATGTCTTGGCGGGCCGTGCAAGGATCAGCGCGGCGAGACCTACGAGATCGGCTTCAAATACAACCCGACCGCGGGCCTCGCGATCAACGGCGCGCTCTACGATACGCTGGAGAAGAACCGGCTTGCGGCATCGAACGATCCGACCAATCCGTTCGCATCGAGCCAGATCGGCGAGGTCCGCATTCGCGGCGCCGAGCTCGAGGTGATCGGCAAGGTGACGCCCGATCTCGACCTGATCGGCAGCTACTCCTACATCAACGCCAAGGTGCAGAGCGGCAACAATGCCGGCAACAGCATCGAGGGCGTGCCGTCCAACCAGGCTTCGCTGTGGGGCAAGTATCGCCTGAGCGCACTCGGCCTGCGCGACGTCACGATCGGCGCCGGCGTGCGCTATATCGGCAAGTCCTATGAAGAGACCAACGTCTACACGATCCCCGACTACACGCTGTTCGACATGATGATCGCCTGGGATCCCGGCCCGTTCCGGCTGCAGATCAACGCCAACAATATCAGCGACGAGCGCTATGTGGCGGCATGCTATGCGCGCGGCGACTGCTACTACGGTCTCGGCCGCACCGTGCTGGGAACGGCGACGTATCGGTTCTGAGGACCGGCTTTCGAGCAAGGGGCGATGCGACGGCCGGGCTTGTCCCGGCCGTCGTCATTTCCTAAACAGCCTGCAACGATCAAACTGATGGGCAGGACATGACCAAGACGGATAGCAAACAGACCGGCAAAGTGGCGCTCGTCACCGGTGCCGCGCGCGGCATCGGGCTCGCGGTCGCCAAGCGGTTTCTCGGCGAAGGCTACCGGGTAGCGCTGCTGGATATCGAGGCCGAGTTGCTCGCGGCCAGCGTCAAGGCGCTCAACGATCCCGACAACACGCTGGCGCTGCCGGCGGATGTATCCGATGAGACCGCCGTCGCCCAGGCGTTTGCCACCACGCAGGCCCGCTTCGGTCGCCTCGATGCGCTGGTCAACAATGCCGGCATCGCGAATTTCAAACCGGTGCTGGAGACGACGCTGGACGAATGGGAACGCATCATGGCGGTGAATCTCACCGGACCGTTCCTGTGCACCAAGGCCGCAGCGCCCCTGATGCGCGAGCATGGAGGCGGCGCCATCGTCAACATTGCCTCGATCTCCGCGCTGCGGGCATCGACGCTGCGCGTCGCTTACGGCACCAGCAAAGCCGGCATCATCCATTTCACCAAGCAATGCGCGGTCGAACTGGCGCTGCTCGGCATCCGCGTCAACGCCGTGGCGCCGGGCCCGGTGGAGACGGCGATGGCCAAGGCCGTGCACACGCCGGCGATCCGCGCCGACTATCACGATGCCATCCCGCTCAACCGCTATGGCGGCGAGGACGAACTGGCCGACGCGATCTTCTTCCTGTGCAGCGATCGTGCCAGCTATATCACTGGCCAGATGCTGGCCGTGGATGGCGGCTTCGATGCCACCGGCATCGGCCTGCCGACGCTGCGGCGCGAGGGCATCAACGGGTAAGGCAGGCGAGCCAAGCGCCGGTAGCCACGCTTACTCGGCAAGCTGCGCCGACAACCGGCGTGGTCGCAGCGTGGCCATCGTGATGACCAAAGCCGCCG
>SDZE01000325.1 GCA_004173095.1 Bradyrhizobiaceae bacterium | reverse complement strand
TGTTGAACGTTGTCGTCATAGATCGTCAAGATGATGCCTCCAGGCGACACCGGGTCGCGTTTGGTTGATCGGTACTTTTAGCGTCAGGCGGTGCCGGCTTCGACTAATTCCTCGAACCGAGCGGATACCATGTCGGTATAGCAGCTTCCAGCAAGCGGGCTCATTCATAATCGCGCGATTTCGACCGTCAGCTGCGGCGGCGAGAGCAACTTATGCGCGTGGCAGCGCATGAGCGATTACGATCGGTCATGAGCCGGCGCCATCGATCCAACTATGATGGAACCCAAGGGCAACTGGGCTCTTTTCATTCTCGCTGTGACACCCAGAGCGTCTGACGCTCCGATAGGTGCTAGATGACCGTCATGGTGGCGAAGGCCGTGACGATCCTGCTACCTTGGCGGCGACGCTCAGCCAGAAAGAGATGTAAGGTAATGCTGCCGTGGGAAACATGATTCACGTTGCGACGTGGTCGATCGCAGCCGTGGCAACCTTCGGCGTTGTCGTGCGTCCATTCTCGTGGCCGGAATATATCTGGGCAGCGGCAGGTGCATCCTTGCTGGTAGCCTTGCAACTGTTGCCGATCCCCGATGCTTTGGCGGCAGTGGCCAAAGGGATGGATGTCTATCTGTTCCTGATCGGCATGATGTTACTGGCTGAAGTGGCGCGTAAGGAAGGCCTGTTCGACTGGCTGGCAGCCGTGGCGGTGCGCGCAGCGAACCAGTCCGCACAGCGGCTGTTCCTCATCGTCTATCTGGTCGGCACCGTGGTGACGGTGTTTCTTTCGAACGATGCGACCGCCGTCGTGCTGACGCCGGCCGTGTATGCCGCGACGAGGGCCGCCAAGGTCGAACCGCTGCCATACCTGTTCATCTGCGCTTTCATCGCGAACGCAGCCAGCTTCGTATTGCCGATCTCCAACCCTGCGAATCTCGTTGTCTTCGGCGAGAAGATGCCGCCGCTTCTCGATTGGCTGAAGCTGTTCGCCCTGCCATCCCTGGCAGCGATCGTGAGCACTTATGTTGCTTTGCGACTGACGCAGCGAAAGGGTCTGCGCGGCGTGGTCGCATCAGTCGATCACATCGCTCCGTTGTCATTCGGAGGCAAGCTCGCGGCCGCCGGTATCGTCCTCACGGCTTTTGTCCTGATGATTGCATCCGCGCTGGGTCGCGACTTAGGCCTGCCGACATTCGTGTCTGGTGCGGTCGTGGCAATCGCGGTGCTTGCGATGGCGCGACAGTCGCCGATCGATGTTCTCAAAGACGTCTCATGGTCGGTGTTGCCGCTGGTCGCCGGACTGTTTGTCTTGGTCGAGGGCCTCAACAAGACCGGCGTGCTGCCTGCCTTGGCGCGCTTGCTGAAAGATGCGGCCGCCACGTCTCCGCAACTGACCGCATGGGCGTCGGGCATCGGGGTGGCGGTCGGGTCCAACCTCGTCAACAATTTGCCGATGGGCTTGATCGCGGCCACCACGAGTCACGCCGCGGATCTGCCCGCCCACATCACCGCCGCCATTTTGATTGGCGTCGATATCGGACCCAATCTGTCGGTAACCGGTTCGTTGGCGACGATTCTGTGGCTCATCGCCTTGCGACGCGAGTCCGAACATGTAAGCGCGATCCAGTTCCTGAAAGTCGGTCTGGTCGTGATGCCGCCCGCGCTGCTGCTGGCGCTGGCGACTCTGTTGCTGCTCGCACCGGCCTGAGTGGTCGCCGATTCGAGCGGGTCGATTGGATCCACCGTCGATAATCCAAGACGGAAATTGACGTTACTCGTAAGCTGCCGGTCCGGGTCGCTGACAACGGCGCAAAAGGGGGCATCGCGGTCAACCTCTCACAGGGAACTAAAATCCGGCGCACCAATCTCGCCGGTTCGGTGACAGGCGACGAAATGCTCTTCGGCCTGTACTTCCAACACAGGCAGATCCTCGCGGCAGCGTTCGATCACAAATGGACAGCGCTGCGCGAACCGGCATCCGGGTGGTGGATCGACCGGGCTCGGCGGGTCGCCCTTGACCAGATAGTCCTTCTTCAGCCGATCGCGCAGAGGACCGGGCGGAGCTGCGGCGGCCACCAGTGACCAGCTATAGGGATGCAACGGCGCCGAGAAGAACACGCTGCCTGGCGCTTGCTCGATAATCTTGCCCAGATACATCACTGCGATCTCATCGCAGAAATGCTGGATCACGCCGAGATCGTGCGAAATGAAGATGTAAGTCAGGCCACGCTCGCGCTGCAGCTTCTTGAGGAGATTGAGGATCTGCGCCTGAATGGCGACGTCGAGTGCAGATACGGCCTCGTCGCAGACGATGAGATCCGGCTCCGGCGCCATCGCGCGGGCAATACACAGACGCTGGCGCTGCCCGCCGGAGAACTGGTGCGGGAATAGATCGGCAGCCTGCGGCGGCAGACCGACTTCTTGAAGCAACTGCTTGACGCGTGCATCACGCTCGCTCGGCGAGCCGATGTCGAGCAGATCGAGCGGCTCACGGATCAGCTCGCCCGCGCGGCGACGCGGATCGAGTGCCGAGAACGGATCCTGAAACACGATCTGGAACCTGCGACGCGCCAGTCGCAGTTTTTCGCCGCGATACTTGGCGATGTCTTCGCCTCCGAACACGATCTGGCCGGCAGTCGTCGCGATCAGGCGCATCACCGCCTGCGCGGTGGTGGATTTGCCGGAGCCGCTCTCGCCGACAATACCGAAAGTGGTGCCGCGGCGGACGCGGAAGCTGACGCCGTCGACGGCGTGGACCTTGGAGGGCGGGCCGAACATGCCACGGCGGCCTGCAGGGAAATGCACCACGAGGTCGTTGACGTCGAGCAGGACCTCGGTGCTTGCCGGGGTGGTGACGATATCCAGTCCGTCGCTCATGGCGCGATCTCCAGATGCCGCCAGCAGGAGACAGCGGCGCCGGGATCGACGCGGTCGAGCGGCGGCTGCGGTTGGCTCCGACAGACCTCGGTGGCGAAAGCGCAACGGGCGAGGAAGGCGCAATCCGGACCGCGTGCCCCGAGCGGCGGTACCATCCCCGGAATCTCGTCGAGCGGACCGGATTGCCCCACAGCCTTGCCGAGTTGAAGGTGCGGCACGCAGGCCATCAATCCGCGCGTATAGGGATGACGTGCATGGGCGATGATCTCGTGCGCCGCGCCCTGTTCGACGCAGCGGCCGGCATACAGCACGGCGACATCGTCGGCCAGTTCGGCGACGGCGCCGAGGTCGTGGGTAATCAGCACGATCGCGGTGTCGGTGTCGTCCTGCAGTTCGGCTAGCAGATCGAATATCTGGGCCTGGACGGTGACGTCAAGTGCTGTGGTCGGTTCGTCGGCGATCAGCAGCTTAGGCTTGCAGGCCAGCGCCATGGCGATCATCACCCGCTGGCGCATGCCGCCGGAGAGCTGATGCGGATAGGCATCGATGCGCCTGTCCGCAGCCGGAATCTGCACCGCCTTGAGAAACTGGATCGCCTGCTGATGGGCATCGCGGCGCGACAGGCCGCGATGCTGGCGCAGCACTTCGCCGATCTGGTCGCCGACCGTGTAGAGCGGGTTCAGCGCCGTCATCGGTTCCTGGAAGATCATCGACATCTTGTTGCCGCGCAGAGCACGCAACTCCTTGGGCGACGATGTGAGGACGTCGTGGCCGTCGAGCAGGATCTTGCCGGCCGCAACGACGAAATCTTCCGGCAACAGCTGCATGATGGCGAGCGCGGTCATGCTCTTCCCGCAACCGGATTCGCCGACCAGCGCCATCGTCTTGCCCTGCGCCACATCGAATGACAGGTTTTCCAGCACCGGCACGGGGCCCTTGCTGCTCTTCATCGTGACAGTGAGATCTTGAACCGAGAGAACGGGGCTCGAAACAGAGGACATTTCTCAGCCTCTTTTTCGTAGGCGCGGATTGATGGCGTCGTTGATGCCGTCGCCGATCAGACTGATGGCGAGCACAGCTATGAAGATCGCCGCGCCGGGAAACGTTACCGACCACCAGGCGTCGAGCACGTAATTGCGGTTCTGGCCCAGCATCAGGCCCCAACTCATGGTGTTGGGGTCGCCGAGTCCGAGAAAGCTGAGCCCGCCTTCGAACAGGATGGCGACGCCGATGGCCAGCGTCGCCGAGACGATGATGGGCGGCAACGCGTTGGGCAGGACCACGCGCAGGATCAGATGACCGTTGCCGCCTCCGGCTGCCCGCGAGGCCTTGACGAAATCCAGATTGCGCAGCCGCAGGAACTCAGCACGCGTCAGGCGCGCTGCCGACGGCCAGCTGACGACGCCGATGGCGAGCGTGACGACGACGAGCGACTGGCCGAACAGCGTGACCAGCACCATGGCGAACAGCAGCGGCGGCAGGATCTGGAAGAACTCCGTGATCTTGGTCAGTGCGGCATCAACGGCGCCGCCGAAAAAGCCAGCGAGCGACCCCATGGTGACGCCGATGAGGATGGTGATGACCGCCGCCACGCCGCCCACCGTCAGCGTGGCGCGGCCGCCCTGTAACAGGCCTGCGAGAATGTCGCGACCGAGATAGTCGGTGCCTAGCCAGGCATCAGCGTCGGGCGGCGATAGGGGGGCGCCTGCAATGTCGAGCGGATCGACACCGTAGAGACGCGGCCCGAACAGTGTCGCGGCGATGATGACAAGCAGAACGACGGCGCCTGCGACGCCGGCAGGACTGCGCATGAACTGGCGCAACGCGGCGGCCATCGGCGAGGTGGCAGGGCGCGCGGCCAACGCCGCGGCGTCGGGCTTGATGGCGGCGGGGGCGATCGTGGTCATCGGGCCCCCGAGCGGATGCGTGGATCGACGAGGCGATAGACCAGATCGGTGATGATGTTCGCGGCCATCACCAGCACGGCCGAGAAGAACAGGACCGCCAGCAAGGTCGGGTAATCGCGACGCAGGATGGATTCAAACACCAGGCGGCCCATGCCCGGCCAGGAGAAAACCGTCTCCACCAGCACGGCGCCGGCGAACAGATGGCCGAATTGCAGGCCGGCCACGGTGACGATCGGGATCAAAGTGTTGCGCAGCGCATGTTTGCCGATGACGACGAATTCAGGCAGGCCCTTCGCGCGCGCCGTGCGGACATAGTCGGCAGTCAGCGCATCGATCATGTTGACGCGGGCGAGGCGGCTATATTGCGCGATATAGACCAGCGCAAGCGTCGTAGCCGGCAGCACCAGATGCGTCATGACATCGAGCGCATAGGCGAAACCTGTTTTCGGACGCGCCACGTCGGTCATGCCCGTGACGGGCAGGATCGGCCACACTGAACCGAACAGCAGCAACAGCATCAGACCGGTCCAGAACACTGGAGCGGCATAGCCGGCGAGCGAGATCACCGTCACGCCCTGGCTGAACAATCCGTTCGGTTTACGGGCACTGATGATGCCAAGCAGCGTGCCGACGACGATCGAGATCGTCAGCGCGGACAGCACGAGGTATAGCGTCGCAGGGATACGCTGGGCGATCAGGCCGAGAACCGGCTCGTTGAAATAATAGGAGTAGCCGAAGTCGCCCGTGGCGACCTTGCCGAGATAGGTGACGAGCTGTTCGGGCATGCTCTTGTCGAGACCGTATTTCACCCGCAACGCGTCGATCACCTCTGCTGACGCGCCGCCCATTTCGCCGGCGATCACCAGCGCGGGATCGCCCGGCGCGGCGTGGATCAGGCAGAAATTGAGGACGAGGACGGCAAGCAGCAGGCCAAACGCGTTGGCCAGTTGCTTGCCGAGATGGAGAACGAAGTTCATGTTGCGGGTCTATTCGTTGCGTGGCGAGAGCTTCGCGGTGTCGCCTCATCTGCCGCCGTCATTGCGAGCGAAGCGAAGCAATCCAGTCTTCCTGTTTGGCGCTGGGTCGCTTCGCTTCTTGCAATGAAGAAGGAGACGGCAGTCTCAGGTCTTCGGCTTGACCTCCCAGTTGATCTCGTCGAGCGGCGACATCACACCCCAGATGGTCGTCGGCAGATCGGTGAGGCCCTTGGCGAAGGCGTTGCGATAGGGCGCGCTGTTGATGAAATAGATCGGCACGTCATTGACAACGAGCTTCTGGAACTCGGCATACAACGCCTTGCGTTTTTCAGGCGAGCGTTCTTCCGCACCCGCTGCGAGGAGTTCATCGACCTTGGGGTTGCTGTATTGCTGAGTGTTCGACCAGATGATCCCCTTGCGGATATTGCTCGACAGATAGGTGCGATTGACGCCGATCACCGGGTCGCCCCAGTTGAAGACATTGTCCATGGTCAAGTCGAAATCGTAATTGGCAACGCGCTGGGCCCAGGTCGGGAAGTCCGGTGCGGCGCGGACTTCGAGCGTGATGCCGACGCGCTTGAGCTGCGACCGCAGATATTCGGCGACGTTGCGTTGTTGCTCTTCGTCACCGGGGATAAAGTCGATGGTCAGGCTCATACGGGAGCCATCGGCGGCTTTGGGATAGCCAGCTTCGTCGAGCAGCTTCTGCGACTTGGCGAGATCGAGCTTGTACATCTCCACATCAGCAGCGAGCAGCGGCGACCCCGGTGCAATCGGGCTGGTCGCCATCTTCGCCTTGCCGCCCATCAGTTTTCCGGTGATGAATTCGCGGTTGGCAGCATAGGCAATGGCCTGTCGCACACGGACGTCATCAAGTGGCTTCTTCTTGGTGTTGAAGGCGAGCCAGTTGATGGGGCCGATGCCTGCGAAACCCTTGTCGGTGATGGTGACGTTCTGCATCTTTTCGATGCGATCGATGTCACGCGTGTTGGAGATAAAGGGCAGGAGGTTGATATCGCCCCGCTCCAGCGACACCACGGCCGCATTGGAATCGGAGACGAGCTTGACCACGATCTTGTCCAGCTTCGGTCGGCCGGCGATGAAGAACTTGTCGAATTTCTCCAATGCATAGAATTCACCCTGCTTGTATTCGGTCAGGCGATACGGCCCCGAGCCGATCGGCTTGAGATTGGCTGGATGCGCCTTGACGTCCTGACCGTCGCCATAGACGTGTTTCGGAATGATCGGCATCAGCGCCGGCGACATGGCCAGCAACAGCGCCGGATGTGGATGCTTGAGGCGAATGATGGCGGTGAGTGGATCCGGCGTCTCGACCTTGTCGACAGCGGCCAGCATGCTCTGGAACGGATGGTTGGCCTTGATGGTCATGATGGAGAAAGCGACGTCTTCGGACCTGACCGGCTTGCCGTCGTGAAACAGCGCGTTGTCCACCAGCTTCAGCGTTACCGAGAGGCCATCGGGCGCGACCTCCCACGATTTGGCGAGATAAGGTTGCGGATTCCAGTTGTCGTCATAGCGCAGCGGGCTGGCGAAGATCTGTGTGGACGGCATTGCCGTGGCGAGGCCGGACTGCACGGCGCCGTTGAAATGGCGCGGTACCTGGGTCGAGGCGATCACAAGCGTGCCGCCATCGGCTGCATAAGCGGGCTTTACGCCTGGCGCGATGGCGGTGACGACGAGAGAGAGTCCGAGGGTGGCCGTGAGAAGAGAAGCTTTCAACGAGCGAGGTCGATGCGTCCGGGTCGGAGACATGGCGGTATCCTTCTCTCAGATGTTGGATGTAGCGGCCCGGCGGTTGAGCTCCGCCGTGGTGGTGAATGGCGGGATCAGTGCTGCATCGAGGATGGCGTCGAGCGTTGCTGCCGGCGGCAGGTTTGCCGTGCCAATGCCAACCAGCAGGATATCGTTGTCATTTGGAGAGTCCGGTTCGACAGGCGTCAGGACCCAGTCTCGGCCGACCATCTGCAGCAGTTGAGGATGTGCACGTTCTGTGACCGAACATGGGCCTTTCAGCCGCAGAAGCTGCGGCGGCAATGCGCCGAGCGCAGCCTCCAGCCTGTCACGATCGAAAACGCCATCCCGTCGATAGGCCCAGCGGCTGAAGCTGCCCTCGTGATCGGCGGGGGCTGTCGCCGCGAAACGCGAGGCGGGTTTGAACAACCCGTCGGGCAGGCCGGGCAATGTGTGCTCGGTGGTTTCGATGATAGCGACTGCGGGGCGGAGTGCGACGAGTTCGGCACGGGCGTTGTGGAGGGTCGCGCGGTCGAGCAGATCGACCTTGTTGAGGAGGATTAGATTGCAGCGATCGAACTGGCCGCGCACGGTGTCGCCGACGCGCGGGTCTGCGAGCAGGCGGGCGATGCGTGAGGCGTCCGCCACCACGATCACTGCGTTCAACCGCAGGCTCGGTTCCACCAGCGCGATCTCGGCGATGCGCCAGGGATCGCCAACGCCGGAGGCTTCGATGATGATCTGATCGAACCTGGTTT
>SDZE01000324.1 GCA_004173095.1 Bradyrhizobiaceae bacterium | reverse complement strand
CGTCACGACGGCGACGACGGCCAGCCTGCCGAAGGGCGCGCGCATCCTATCCACCGGCGCCGCCGGGGATCGGATCGTGGTCACCCTGGATATCGGCGGCCGCACGGAAATCCGCACCTTTGACGCGAAGACGCTGAAGCCAACCGGCACGCTGAGCTTTGCAAACGAGCCGTAACAGCTCATAAATCCCAGCGATATCAATGACTTGAATGTATCGACTGGCGCTCCCTAGGGGAATTGAACCCCTGTTTCAGCCTTGAGAGGGCCGCGTCCTAACCGCTAGACGAAGGGAGCGTTGAAGCGAGCCATTAGCCGGGAATGGCGCGGGCTGCAAGTGGTCTTGAACTGGTCTTGCACCGATCGACCGCCAAAGCCTGCAGATGCAATGGCCCGGCGCAACATCGGTCGGCAATTGGTCGCCAGCAAAACGCAAAGCTCATCGAGGGCGTGGCGGAGAAAGCGACGGTCGCTCACGCAACGAACGCGTCGTGCAACGTGATGCTGTGCTGATCGCGATCATCAGAATGAAAGATTGAAATCGACCGTCGCGTCCGCGTGAGATCAACGGCAGCTTCGCTGCTGGATCGAAGACGTCACGCATTGATGAAACGATGACGAACGACGTCATCGGATCAGTTGATTGTTCCTGTGCAGGAACTCCACATCGTCATGTCGCGCTGGCGACAAACTGCGCGTAGTAAAACTCCGTTTCGTCAAACATTGCGTCGATCGTTGAAGGTTGCCGTTAATGCATTGCGGTGATGGTCCGCCAACAGCGGAGATCATCAGTGGCTCAACTTTTTGAAGTGCAGGGCTTCGGCGCATTGTCGGAGTGGAACGGACAATTCGCCAGCGCGTCGGCAGCGCAGTCGTTCCAGCAGATCGCAGCGCTCGGTTCCAATTCGGTGAGCCTCACGGCGCGCATCTGGACCGATACAAAAACCACCAGCGATGTGTTCGCGCATGCCGGCAAGACGGAAAGCGATGCGAGTCTGTTGGCGGGCTTCAAGGCCGCTGATGCAGCGGGACTGTCCGTCGTCTTCAAGGCAGCGATCTCGCCGCTCGACGGATCCGGTTCCGCCAAGATGTCGCCGACCGATATCGGCGCCTTCTTCGCATCCTACAAAGCCGAGATCGTGCGTCTTGCCGAAGTGGCGCAACAAGGCGGCGTCGATACATTCGTCATCGGCAACGAGATGAGTGGGCTGACGGGAAGCGCTTATCGCGGCTATTGGAGCGACATCATCGCCTCGGTGCGTCAGGTCTATCACGGCGAGCTGACCTATTCGGCGGCGACCGACGAAGCCCTGCATGTAAGCTTCTGGGACCAGCTCGATATCATCGGCGTCAACACCTATCCGCCGCTGACCTCGAGCACGACGCCGACGGTGCAGGAGATGATCAATGCCTGGACCGAGGTTCCGTACAACCCGTATTTTGCGGCGGCGTTTGATTACAAGTCACCGGTGGATTTTCTGCATTCGCTGTCGGAGACCTATGGCAAACAGGTGCTGATGACCGAGGCCGGCTTCCGCAGCATGGATGGCACGGCGATGCGGCCGGGATCCTGGGTCGCAAATGCACCGGCCGATGTGGCCGAACAGGCCGACGCCTACAACGCCTTCTTCCAGGTCTGGAGCGCGCATGGCGGCAGCTGGATGAAAGGCGTCGAACTCTGGCAATGGGATCTCAACGGCAACTATAACGAGACCGGCTATTCGCCAATGGGCAAGCCGGCCGAAGCGATCGTGTCGCAATATTTTCACGGCAACGGCGCGTCGCTGGATCTCGACATCACCGGATCGGCGATCGGCGATGTGATCGATCTCGGCCGCGGCAATCACCACATTGATGCCGGGCTCGGCAACGACATCATCCGTGGCGGCGACGGCGACGACGTCATCATCGGCGGTCCATCGACCCAGGCCAAGCTCGCCACCACGACGATCACGCTCACCGGCTATGGCACAGCAGCGGCCGGCATCAATGCGCAGGCGCAAGTGCTGGTCAACGGACAGCCGGTCACCGCTGCGCTGGAATTCAAGCCGGCGACAGATCCGGCCGGCTATCAGACCTACACAGTCACCTTCGCCAATCCCGATCAGATCACCAGCCTCGACATCTCGCTGATGAATTCAGCGCCCGGTCGCGCGCTGCATTTCAAGGACATCGTCGTCAATGGTGTCGCGCTGGCGCCGCAGGATGCCACCAATGCCAGCGCGCCCGGATCGTTCGATCTCTATGTGCGCAGCATCCATGTCGATGCGTCCGCACATCAGGACTGGTTCTACGGCGCCATTAGCGACAACGACATCATCTATGGCGGCGCCGGCAATGACATCATCACCGGCGGTATCGGCAATGACGTGATCGATGGCGGCGACGGCATCGATATCGCGGTATTTTCCGGCAAGGCGGCGGACTATACGATCGCCTTCGTCAACGGCCAGCTCGTGGTGACCGACAGCGTCGCCGCACGCGACGGTACCGATCGCATCACCAATGTGGAGTATTTCAAATTCGCCGATGCCACTATCGCAACGGCGGGCTTCCTGACGAGCCAGTCGGCGCTGGCCAAGGGCGCGCAATACCAGGCGATGGAGTCGAACGGCAACGATGTGACCAGCGAGACCATTCGCCATGCCGACGGCTCCCGCGATGTCTATCTGCGCGACGTCGTCGGCAAGAGCTACGCGTCCGAGCACAGCCACATCGCCCTGGGTGGCAAAACGCAACTGGTCGAGCGGTTCGATGCCGACGGCGATCTGGCCTTCCGCCAGATCGTGAACGGCGACGGTTCGGTCGCGCGCAGCAATTACGACCATGACGGTCATCTTGCCGACATCCTGACCAGCTTCGCCGACGGCTCGTTCCAGCAATTCATCTTCGACACCACCGGCGCTCAGACCAAGGCCGTTATCCGCCATGCCGATGGGACGCGTGATATCAAAGATTACGGTGTCACCGGTCAGGACTACACGCTCCGCCACACGGTGACCGACGCTTCCGGCAAGAGCGTCCTGATCGAAGGCTTCCATAGCGACGGCACGCTGGCGATGAAGCAGACGGTCGATGCTGCGGGCACCAAGACGTTCAACCAGTACGATGCGGCAGCCCATCTGTCGCTGCAGACAGTGAGCAAGACCGACGGATCTTTCGTGCAGACCGCCTTCAAGCTTGACGGCGACGTGTCCAGCCAGACCATCCGCAGCGCTGACGGCATGCGCGACACAATGACGTACGACATCGTCGGTAAAGCCTACACGACCGAGCATGTCGTGCGCGACGCGGCCGGCAAGAGCGTGCTCATCGAGCAGTTCCACAAGGACGGATCACTCGCGCTGACGCAGGTGGTAGACAACGCGGGCGTCAAGACACTGACGCAATATGACGATGCCGGCCATCTGAAGACCCAGACGGTGACACAGGTCGATGGTGCCTATGTGCAATCCAGCTTCGCGATCGATGGTGCGCTCACCGGCGTGACCACGCGCAGCGTCGATGGCAGCAAGACCGTCGATACATTCGCGATCGCTCATCAGGCTTATGTCGCCCAGCATGACATGCTGGACGCGTCCGGGCAGCGACTGGCATCGGTGCTCGACAATAAGGATGGTTCACACACGATGTCGGCCTACAAATCAGGCGCGACGCTCACATCGACCGACGGCAACGACATCATGAACAGCGCCGGGGGTGACACATTCGTCTTCAAGCAGGCCGGCGGCCATGACGTGATCAACAATTTTCATGTGGGGCCAGGCGACGATCACGATGTCATCCAGATCGCATCCTCCATTGCGGCGGATCTGTCGCAACTCTCCGTCCATGTGGTGGGGCAGGACACCGTGATCGATTTCGGCCACGATGCGTCGGTCACGCTGAAGGGTGTGGTGGCGCCATTGACGGCGCATGACGTGCTGATCGTCTGATGCAACAGGATCGCGTGTCGCGTGTCGCTACATCAGGCCCTTGATCTTCTTGCAGGAGGTCGTGCCTGTCGACGACAGGCTGACGATCTTCGACATCGATTTCGCCAGCAGGAGGTCTTTCTTGGAGATGAAGCGAAGCGTGGCGCGCGGATTGGCGTCGCAGAAGCGCGCCAGCGTCGCGGCGGTGGCGGGGATCGTGTCGCGCTTCGCGATCACGCCGATGCCACCATCCTTCAGGATGAAGGCGTCGTCGACGTTCGGCATCGTCGCTGTGGTTTCGCAGACCTTGAACAGTCCGTCATAGGTCTGTGGCGTCATCTGCAGATCGCCGACCAGGCCGCCGAGCAGATATTCGCGGCTCTTGTTGCAGCTGTTCGCCTGCGCCGCGGTGCAGGTGATCGTCAATGTCAGCGCCAGGATCATTGCTCTCATGCGGACAACGTGTCGATTTGCGCGGATGATTGCGCCAGCGGCAGACCATAGGTTTCGGCGGCGCAGCGTGCCCAGGACAGGTCTCGTGCATGCGTGCGGGCGCCGGCCGCAAGGCGCGCGCGTAGGTCATCGTCCGTTGCGATCTGCTCGATCACGTTGGCGATCACATCGATACGTGGCTGCACCAGCAGGCCGGACTCGCCTGCCAGCTCGCGCTCGCCCTCGGGGCCGATCACCAGCCAGGTGATCCGCCGGCGCAACGCGTCGGGCAGCCGCGCCAATGCCTGCAGCGTCAGATGATGGCCCTTGCGACGCGTGATCCGGGCCACGGTGACCAGGACGATACGATCAGGAGAAATCTCGCGCTGCATGCGCACGGCAGCACGCTCCATGCGCCGGCCGGACCAGAAATCAGATACGCCGAGGCGGATGGCGTGAATGCGCTTTGGATCGACATCAAACTTGTCGCGGAACAGGTCGCGGGTGAAGCGGCTATTGGCAGCGATCGTGGTGCGTGGGCCGAACGCGCCGCTGCAGCGAATGGCCAGGCGCTTCGAGGGTGTTTGCGTTTCGTTGATCTCGGTGCCATGCACGGTCATGACCATGCGCGCCGGCGTCAGGTGACGCGCGAGCGCTGCGGGAATGAAGAACGGCCAGTCCGCTGCATGGATCACGTCGAACGGCGCGGACCTGACCCAACGACGCGCCAACAGGATTTTGGCAGGCAGATCGCGCGCCGAATGCAATCCGCCGCCGAACCGATGAACGGCAAACGGCGACAGGCGGTCGGCTTCGGATGTGTCCTCGCCATAGTCCGGCGCGACCAGCGTCACATGGGCGCCGAGCTGTGTCGCCGCTTCGGCAATCTCCCGCGCATAGGTGCCGATGCCGCCGCGCATCGGCGCATATTCGCTGGTCAGCAAGAGGATATTCACGTCTGCGATTCCGGCCTCACTATGCGCGGGACGGCGTCAGACCACCGGCGTCCTGGATCTGCTGATGATAGGTGTAGACCCGTGCCAGCTGGGTCGCCGGCGTGAAGTTCGCGATGGACTCTGCCACCTGCTCGGGATCGAGGGTACGAGCCGCAATCGCGTTACGAATATCGACGAAGCGATCGGCGAGCGCTTCCGCCATCTCATCGCGCGAATTGCTGCGCGGAACGAGGTAGCCGCTACGGCCGTCATGAATCACGGATTCCAGCTGCGGCAGATGCACGGCGACGGTCGGACGCCCCACGGCAAGCGTTTCCAGCACGCAACGCGGCATGCCTTCGAATTCCGATGTCAGGATACCCGCATGCGCGCTGGCCAGTGTCGATGCCATGCCGAGCGCATCCTTGAAACCGTGACGAATGGTGATGTCCTCGATCGCGGCGAACTCTGGAAAGCGATGCGGATCGCTGGTGCCGATATAATGAAATTCGAGCCGGCCATTGTGTTGTCGCTGCAGTTTCTCGCGCAGCCGGGCGATGGTGCGGAACATCAGGGGTGGGTCCTTGAACTCGTCGAGGCGACCGGCAAAGATCACACGAAACGGATCGACACCGTCAGCAAACGGCTGCGGCTTGAAAATATCCGTATTGACCCAGGTCCACAGCGTATCGATCTTGTCGCGCTTCGAGGGATACGTTTTCTGCAGACGTTCGGTGATGAACGGGTTGACGCAGAGAAAGTGCGCGCAGGTCGATACCGCAAAGCGCTCGCCGAAATTATGCACAAAGGAGTATTTCTTCAGCAGCGAATCCATTTGCAGCTTGGGCGCGCCCTCGCCATGCAGCATCTGCACATAGGGACGGCGCAGCAGCGTCGGCAGCCAGGAAAACTCCACGCGACGCAGATCGATCGTGCAGCCGCGCTGACGGATCAGCCGCGAAACCGGAATGAAGTGGCGCAGCAGCGCTGAGAAGAACTGGCCGGTCAGCGACGAGCGGATCGTCTTGGCCGCTTCGCGCGCCTGCTGGTCCGTATAATGCAGGATCGGCATGAAATCGAAATCGCGACCGCGGAACGTCAGCCGACGGACTTCGCCGAGCTTCAGATCGCCGACCGAATCCACGCCGACGAACAGAAGATCGGTGTCGGCGGGGTGAAAGGTGATGAAGTCGCGAATATATGTTTCCAGGCCGCCAACCTTCTGTCCGCGTGGATCGAACGGATGGATCAGGCAGATCTGGTAACGGTTGCGAGGCGGAGCTGCATTGCGGGCGCGCAGGCCGAGGGTCAGCGTGGACGTCATGCGGCGTTCCTTGTGCGAGGCGAGGTCAAGAAGCGCGTGCGGGCGATGAAGATCTGCGGCAACGTGCTCGCAAGCAGGCGCGGCACGGCGGCGGCGCAACGTGCGTAGCGCGGACCAAGCCGGCTCGGATCATTGATCATGCGCCATGCCCATTCCATCCCGGTCTTCTGAGCGAATTTCGGCGCGCGAATCTGGGTGCCGGCAATGAAATCGAGGGAAGCGCCGATGCAGAGAAAACCGGTGCCGTTCAATTCGTCGAGGCAACGCGAGGCAAACACCTCCTGCTTCGGAGCGCCGAGTGCGAGAAAACACAGTTTTGCGCCGGATGCGCGAATGCGCGCGATCGCTTCATCGGCCTCTGCGGAATAGGCATCGAAGTTGCGGCCCGGCGCGAAGGTGCCTGCGACCTCAAGGCCGGGATATCGACGCTTCAACTCGGCTGCAGAACTCTCTAGCGTGGCCTCGTCCGAGCCGAACAGGAATATCGGCAGACCTTTGTCGCCGGCAGCGGCGCAAAGGGGCTCGACGAGATCGGCTCCGGTGGTGCGCGAAATGGGGACGCCGAGCAAGCGGCTCAACACCACGATCGGAAAGCCGTCCGCGGTCACGAAGCGCGCGCGGCGATAAGCGGCGCGGAAATCCGGCTTCTGCTGCAACTGCACGACATGGTCGAGATTGAGCGTGCAGACGCTGAACGATTCACCTTGCTCGGCAGCGACCACGATCGATGTCACCGCTTCCGAGAGCGAGGCTACATTGATGGTCACGCCATCAACGTTCAAATGGCCTGTCGAACCGGCTGCGATGTCGTCGTGCTGATCTGATAGCGGCGCATGTGCCATGTCGGTCCCCTGATATTGTCGAGTGCCTCCGCCTGCACAACATCTGCTCATCGAAGAAGCAGTGCTCACTCGCTTGCGGAAAGATGCCGTTCTCGACATGGCGGACATGAAAACGAACTATTGCGACGCAACGATGGCAGTGCGGTTGCGAGATGACAAACACCGCGCATCAAACGAATTCATTACTGTGGAGAGCGATTATGTTCGAGTGCTCAAGGAGAAAGTCGTTTGCAGTGATCGCAGGCGCCACACTCGCTATGCATCGCGACGCGATTGCCGCGCGCCAAACGCAGGCCGATGTCACGAGTCTGGGATCGATTGCGGCAAAAAGCGGGTTTCTGTTCGGCGCAGCTGCCGGTCCCGTGATCGATAAGGATGTCGGCTATCGCCAGCTCTATACGAGCCAGACTCGAATCATCACGACGGATGTTGCACTGAAGATGGGCAGCATTGCCCCGCAGGCAGGCGCTTTGCGCTTCGAGGCCGGAGATCGATTGCTACAGTTTTGTGCCAGTCAGAAAATTCCCATGCGCGGCCACTGTCTGATCTGGAATGACTGGGTGCCGCAATGGATCAAGGCCATGAGTGTCGATGAACGTCGAAAATTCTTCGACAGTTATATCGAACAGGTGGTCGCCCGCTATGCCGGCCAGTTGCATTCGTGGGACATTGTCAATGAGCCGTTCTGGCCCGGCCACAAGGCGCCGGGCGGCTACAGGCTCGGTCCGTGGTACGACGCGTTCGGGACCGACTACATTAAGCGGGCCTTCGAGCGTGCAGGCCAGGTCGATAAGACCACCAAATTCGTGCTCAACGAGGCGCAGACCGAGCGCGACGATGACGTCGGCCGCACATCGCGCGCCGGCATGCTGCGTCTCGTCGATGAATTGCAGCATGCCGGCGTGCGGCTGGACGCCGTCGGCCTGCAGGGACATTTGCAGCCGCGCTATCCCCACGATCCGCAGCGTTTTCTGGAATTCGTGCACGCGCTGGCCGAACGCAAGGTCGATATCTACATCACCGAATTCGATGTGCGCGACGATACATTCCCGGATGATATCGTCGCCCGCGACAAGGCGATTGCCGAGACCGCCGAGACATTTCTCAACGGTGTGTTGCAGGTCCCCGCAGTCAAGGCGGTGATCACCTGGCAGTTATCCGATCACTATTCCTTCTATAAGGGCATCGCCCTGCAGAAGGATCCGACGACGCAGCGTTTGCCGCGGCCGTTGCCGTATGATGCCGACATGCAGAAGAAGCCGCTGTGGTTTGCCATGGCACGCGCATTCGAGAATGCCAAGCGCGGCTGAGCTTATGAGAAGCGCGGCTGACGCCGGATCATGCGCATCAGCGTCGGCGCATATAGGATCGCAAGCGCCACCACATAGAGCGCGGCGCCGGCGGCAATATGCGCGGCCAACATCAGATAGGATGTCGCCTCCGGCAGGCGCATCAACAGCATCGCCATGGCCAGCGTGGCCAGGGCGATGCGGGCGAGATGGGCCCAGGGCAGTGTCAGCCCGAAGCGGGTGAAGCCGAGTGCGAAGCTGACCAACGCTGCAGCGATGGCCGACATCACGGTCGCCGTCGCTGCGCCGACCAATCCCCACAGATGAATGCAGACCAGACTTGCAATGATGGTGACGACGGCGTCGATGCCTGAGACGACCACCATCAGGCGGGTCCGGCTGTGCAGCAGGAACACCTGATCGCCGAAATGGGCACGGATGTTGCGGATCGATCCGGCCAGCACCGAGAGTGGCAGGATCGCCAGCGTGACCGCCTGGAATGGTGCGGCGATCAAGAGATGCACGATCTCCGCACGCAGCAGAAAAATGCCGACGATGCTGGGCGCGAGGATACCCAGCAGCAGTGCGCCGTTGTCGGCAAGCTGACGCATGGCAGCTTGGCTGCCGTCCTGCTCCATCCTCTTGACCGCGAGCGGAAAGGCAGCTGCCGTGACCAGCATGGCGGCCACCGCTGCCGCACGCTGGCCGAGCCCATACCCCACCGCGAACAGGCCGGCGGCAGCGACGCCGAGCATGTCGTTGACCACGAAGCGCGACGCATTGAGCCCGACCCAGCCGAGCGCGCCGCCGATGATCAGCGGAATGCCATAGCTGATCGCATGCCGGATGATGGCGCGGTCGATCGGCCAGATGCGACGGCTGTAGCCGACCTTCGGCAGCACGATCAGCGCTGCCAACAATTGGGCCACGGCGTAGCCGAGCAGCGGCCATTCCGGCGCCGGGCTGATCAGTTTGATGAGCAACAGCCCGATCAGGAAGCCAATGGCGGGACCGACGATCTGTTGAATGGAGTAGATGCCGATCTGATGGCGCACGCGGGCGCGTTCAGCGATGTAGAGATTGAGCGAGCGACTGATCACATAGGCGACGGTGGCGACCAGCAGAGTCGGATTGGTATCGGTGGCGATCACCGTGAACAGCACGCCGATCATCGCGATGCTCTGCAGCAGCAGTGACAACAGGATGACGATGTTTTCCGTGCGATAGAATCGCTCGGCGTCATCACTGCCCTGGTAACGACCGAAGAAACGCAACGCGTATTGCGACCACCAGGCGAGAAAGCCGATCTGCAGCAGCTCGTGGGTGGCCGTGATCAGCGTGATCACGCCCAGCGTATGCTCGTTGACCACATGGGTCCAAACGATCATCGCGACCAACTGGAACAGCGGGCCGACGATCTGTGCGGGCAGATAGAGAATGGTGCGCTTGAGCAGCATGGTCAGGCTCCCATCGCGCGCAGCACGCGCGGCGGCGCAAAGCGACGCAGCGCCAGCAAGGCCGCGCCGGTAACGACGAGCGCGATCGCATAGACCAGCACCGTTGCGGCGACGCTGCCGAGCCCGCGAAAACCGCCGAGGTCACGCAAGGCCATGATGACGAAAATATGCCAGAGATAGATGAAGTAGCTGCCGGCGCCGAGGGAGGCGAGCAGCGGGACATCGACCCGTGACGCCAGCAGCAGCACGGCGAGTGTGGCGGCATAGCCGAAGAACGCCGTTGAATCATAGGCTGCGGCATCGCCGATCGCGGTGAGGCGCATCGCGACATAGATGACATAAGCGATGACGGTGGCGACGGCGAGGCTCGGCAGCATATCGAGCAAGACCTCGCGGATGGATGCCCGTGCCACCAGCATGCCCAAGGCGGCAAAGGCAAACCAGAATGGAATGTCGCGCATCCGGAACTCCTCGATCACCCCGTCGGACAAGCCGATGCGCGCAAGCGCCGGATCGAGATAGCTGCCGCTGATAAGACCGAGCGCGATCGACATCAGGAGGAGCACTTGCAGGCGCTGCTCGGCCTGTTCGGGCGCGCGGGTGGCAAACCATAGCACCAGCCACAGCATCAGCGTGCATCCGATATACACGAACACATAGTAATAGACGAAAACGTAAGCGAGCCCGAAACGTGCGATCGTCGTGGTGATGCGATGATCCATCGCCGGATTTGTCATGGCCATGTAGAGATAGGCGGCGACGAAGGCGATCGCATAGGGAATGATGGTGGCGACCAGCCGCCTGGTCACCGGCACGCGGCCGGACAGGCCGGTCAGATAACCCGATGCGAACAGGAAGATCGGCACGCATGGACGCAGCACTGCGTCGAGGGCTGTCTTCCAGGTCGCGTCGAGCGGCTGTTGCAGCGCATGGATACCGATCACCATCAGGATGGCGACACCGCGCATCGTATCGATCGCGCCGTCACGGGGGACTGCCGATGCGCGTACCGACTCCGTTGTGGCGTCGGCATGATCATGGGTGACGCTGCTCATCGCTCACGTCCGCCCGGAGAGGGGGGCCGCACTGCTGCGCGGGCGAAACTGGCGATCATAGACCTCGTTGAGCGCGCGTCGCATCGGCGTCTCGAAATAGCGCAGCGACAGAATGCTGAGACCGATCAGGACGGCGATGGCCACCGGCAGCAGTGCCAGCTTGCCGCCGGGGAGCGCCGGCGCGAGATAGCGCGATGCCAGGCTCAGCACGATGGTGGCCACCGGGACATGCAGCATGTAGGACGAGTAAGTGAGATCCGACCAGCGCGCGAAGCCGAGCTGCGAGAACCATGTGCTCTGACCGGTGCAGTCGTGGTGAATGGCGAGCAGCGCGATGGCATACACCATCAGCAACGCCACGAAGATGTTGAGATAGGCGCCGAGCAGGATGAATGCCAGGAGCAGTGCGCCGAGCAATCCGGGCATGGCCGGCATCGCCGCGATCCGGTCGCGATACAGGCAGCAGGCGATGCCGAGATGAAACGCCGGCAGCGCACGGAAGACGCCGCCCTTGTTGATCCAGTCAGGCCATGGCTCGGTGCCGGCCATGAGCGTGACCAGGGTGTTGGCGATAAACGGCACTGCGACCAGTGCCAGGATCACCGGCCTGCGGCGGGCGAGCATCATCGCCACCACTGGGAACAGGACGTAGCAGAAGAATTCGGCGGACAATGACCAGCTCGGAAAGTTGAAGGTCAACCGTGCGCCATCGATGGCATGCAGCAGGAGCAGCTGGGCCGGGATATCGGAGAACGGGTAGCGTGCGGCATTGTCGCCGCGGGCCAGTCCAAGATGCAACGCCACAGCGATCGCGATGTAAAACGCCAGAGTGGCGAGATGGAGCGGATAGATCCGCGCCAGACGGCGCCACAGGAAGCGGCCGATGGCTGCAGGCGACGCGACGCGGGTCAGATACTGGCTCGCAATGACATAGCCGGAGATGACGAAGAACAGGTCGACGAAGAGATTGAAGTGCCAGGTGTGATCGACAAGGAAATGGCCGACCGGCGTTTCCTTCACATAGTCGGCATAGTGCAGGATCACGACCGCACTGGCCGCGACGATGCGCAGCCCGTCCAGATGTCGTGTTTCGATCTTGTGTTGCAAGGATGCGTCCCCGGTTCGGTACAGCCGCCGATCAGGCGGTCAGCGCACGACGATCTTGTTGTTCGGTGCGGCGCGCCGATGCGCGGCACCGGCAAGCCCGGCAATCAGGTCGATGACCGTGTCCCGGTCGCTGGCGGCAAGCGCGTTCCACCTGGCGAGATTCTGCTCTGCCGCCGCCATGTATTGGTGTCGCCAGCTTGGCGTGGCGATGGCAGCGCCGATCTGTGCGGCCGCATTGCCGTGATCGGTCATGTCGATGAAGATGCCGGACTGGCCGAGCACCTCCTGAAACACCGCTGCCTGCGGGGCGACGATGGGAAGGCCGGCATATTGTGCTTCGAGCAGCGGCAGGCCCAGACCTTCGTCATGGGACGTACATATAAAAATGTCGGCCTGATCGAGCAGGCGGGTGACATTGTCGGCGGATTGATAGCCATGCAGGGTCACGCCGGGCATCTGCTCGAGCGTCGTCCAGTCGTCTCCCCAACCCTTGCGCCCGACGA
>SDZE01000602.1 GCA_004173095.1 Bradyrhizobiaceae bacterium | reverse complement strand
CTGCTCCATGATCCGTGCCGCGATCTCGGCACCGACGCCGGACTGCTGCCAGCCTTCCTCGACGCAAACCGCGCGCGAGGTCTTCTTGACCGACGCGATAATGGTCTCGGTGTCGAGCGGACGCAGCGTGCGCAGGTCGATGACCTCCGCCTCGATGCCTTCCTTGGCGAGTTCTTCAGCGGCCTTCAGCGTATAGGTCATGCCGTGCGACCAGGCGATCAGCGTGACATCCTTGCCGGCGCGCACGACCTTGGCCTTGCCGATCGGCAGGACGTAGTCGTCGAGCTTCGGCACTTCGCCGGTCTGGCCGTAGAGCATTTCATGCTCGAGGAAGATCACCGGGTTGGGATCGCGGATCGCGGCCTTCAGAAGCCCCTTGTAGTCGGCGGCGTTCGACGGCGCGATCACCTTGAGGCCCGGGATCTGAGAGTACCAGGCCGAGTAGTCCTGGCTGTGCTGGGCGCCGACACGCGCCGCGGCGCCGTTCGGGCCGCGGAACACCATCTGCGCGGTCATCTGCCCACCGGACATGTAAAGCGTCTTGGCGGCCGAGTTGATGATCTGGTCGATCGCCTGCATGGCGAAGTTGAAGGTCATGAATTCGACGATCGGCTTCAGCCCGGCCATCGCCGCACCGACGCCGACACCGGCAAAGCCATGCTCGGTGATCGGCGTATCGATCACGCGACGGGCGCCGAATTCCTGCAGCAGGCCCTGGGTGACTTTGTAGGCGCCCTGATATTCGGCGACTTCCTCGCCCATCACGAACACATCGCCGTCGCGGCGCATTTCCTCGGCCATGGCATCGCGCAACGCTTCGCGGATGGTCATGGTGACCATCTCGGTGCCCTCCGGAATATCCGGATCGGGCAGCAGCTCGAATTTCGGCGCTTCCGGCGTGGTGGCGCCCTTCGGTTCCTCGCGCGGCGCGGCGGTGGTGTTGGCTTCCGGAGTCTTGGCCTCGTCAGCCGGCGGCGCGGATTCCGCGGCCTTCTGCTGCTTGGCCGGATCCGGCTCGGCGGACGCATCCTCGCCCTCGGCGACGATGGTCGCGATCGGCGTGTTGACGGCGACGTCATTGGTGCCTTCAGGCACCAGGATCTTGCCGAGCGTGCCCTCGTCGGTCGCCTCGACCTCCATGGTCGCCTTGTCGGTCTCGATCTCGGCGATCACGTCGCCGGACTTGATGGTGTCGCCTTCCTTCTTCAGCCATTTGGAGAGGTTGCCCTTCTCCATGGTCGGGGACAGCGCGGGCATGAGAACTTGAATGGCCATTGGTACTCCGGATCCGTCTAGGCTGCGCGCTTATCGGTAGATGTCGGTGTAGAGCTCGGACGGATCCGGCTCGGGATCGTTCTGCGCGAACTCGGCAGACGCGTTGACGATCTCGCGAACCTCCGCATCGATCGCCTTCAGCTCCTGCTCGCTGACCTTGTCGGCCAGCAGGCGGTTGCGCACCTGTTCGATCGGATCCTGGTCGTGGCGGATCTTGTCGACCTCCTCGCGGGTGCGATACTTCGCGGGATCCGACATCGAGTGGCCGCGATAGCGATAGGTCTGCATTTCGAGAATGTACGGACCGTTGCCCGCGCGGCAATGCGCCACCGCCTTGTCGCCGGCGGCCTTGACGGCGCGCACGTCCATGCCGTCGACCTGCTCGCCCGGAATGTTGAACGAGATGCCGCGCTTGGAGAAATCGGTCTGCGCCGACGAGCGCGTCACCGAGGTGCCCATGGCGTAGCGGTTGTTCTCGATCACATAGACGACGGG
>SDZE01000166.1 GCA_004173095.1 Bradyrhizobiaceae bacterium | reverse complement strand
CCCGCTATGCACGACATCAAATCGATCCGCGACAATCCCGAAGCCTTTGACGCTGCACTGAAGCGGCGCGGCCTTGCGGCACTGTCGGCGTCGCTGCTGGCGATCGACGAGACGCGACGGACGGCCATCCTGGCGTCCGAGCAGGCGCAGGCGCGGCGCAATGCGGCGTCGAAGGAAATCGGTGAGGCCAAGAAAACCAAGGACGACACCCGCGCCAGCGCGCTGATGGCCGAGGTCGCCGAGCTCAAGACCACAATGCCGGCGATGGATGCCGCGGTGAAGGCGGCCGAAGAGCAACTCCGGACCGCGCTCGCCGAAATTCCGAACCTGCCGCTCGCTGACGTGCCCGAAGGTGTCGACGAGCACGGCAATGTCGAGCGTCATCATGTCGGTGCCAAACGCAGTTACGCGTTCACGCCGAAGCCGCATTACGATCTCGGCGAAGCCATGGGCTTCATGGACTTTGAAGCGGCTGCCAAGCTTTCGGGGGCGCGCTTCGTCGTGCTGAAGAAGGGCCTTGCGCGACTGGAGCGTGCGATCGGGCAATTCATGCTCGATCTGCACACCGACGCTCACGGCTACACAGAAGTCAATCCGCCACTGCTCGTGCGCGATGATGCAATGTTCGGCACCGCGCAACTGCCGAAATTTCGCGACGATCAGTTTGCGGCCGGTGCGCTCGGTAATGAAGGGCAGGGCTATTGGCTGATCCCGACCGCCGAAGTGCCGCTCACCAACCTTGTCCGCGAGTCGATCCTCGACGAGAAGGAACTGCCGCTGCGTTTCACCGCGTTGACGCCGTGTTTCCGCGCGGAAGCCGGTGCCGCCGGTCGCGATACACGCGGCATGATCCGGCAACATCAGTTCACCAAGGTCGAACTGGTGTCGGTAACGACGCCCGAGGAAAGCGGGAACGAGCATGAGCGCATGCTGTCCTGCGCCGAGGAAGTGCTGAAGAAGCTCGACCTGCATTACCGGGTGATGACGCTGTGCACCGGCGACATGGGCTTCGCCGCGCAGAAAACCTACGACATCGAGGTCTGGATGCCCGGCCAGGGCGAGGGCGGGGCTTACCGCGAGATCTCGTCCTGCTCGGTCTGCGGTGATTTCCAGGCGCGCCGCATGGATGCGCGGTCGCGCGGTCCCGACGGCAAGCCGCGTTTCGTGCATACGCTGAACGGTTCGGGCACGGCGGTCGGCCGCGCGCTGATTGCGGTGATGGAAAACTATCAGCAGGACGATGGCTCGATCGCAGTGCCTGAGGTGCTGCAGACCTATATGGGCGGCCTGAAGGTCATTCGCGCGGACTGAGCGTCTATCTAACGCTCACGCGCGGCTGGCGGTGACGAGGGAGCATCTGGCCTTGTCGGCGCGGACGTTGACGTGGCCGACCAGCATCGTCGGAAATGCCTTGCGGCTCTTCATCCGCACGGTGTCTGCCACGCGTTTGCGGCGTTCGGTGGTATAGCGGCCGTCGCGGCTTCTGAATGCGCAGAGCAGTTCGAGATCCTTGATATCATAGGCATTGGCGTTGCGGACCGTGAAGGTCATCAGCGCCCGCGACCCCATGCCGCCGCGTTGAAACGACTGCTGTGACAGCTTGACGCGTTCGAGATCAGCGCTCTCCGGCGCGTCGGATACCAAGGCTGGCTGGTTCACGGCTTGTTGGTGAGCCGGAGCGGGGGCGGCGGCGGCCATATTCAGCGTCAGATCCTGATCGGGCTCCTGCGCGAAATCTGCCAGCAACAGAGTGCCGGCCGTCACCGCGGCGGCGAGGGTCATGCAACCAAGCAAAATCCGCCGTTCATACCAGGTGGGCGTCATGTCCGTCGCCTCGATTGGCGCAGCGGCCTGCCATGTAGCCGAGTGCGCGGCTGTCCGTACGCGTCGATGTTGAAGTTGGAGGCAAACGGCGGGTCGTCCATCCTGGTTCCGACGCCGCGGAAAAATGGCGCGGACGGTATCGGCATGGGCGATTAGGGGGTGGCAAAAGCCTGTCCGTGCTGGCAAAAGTTCGCGGCCGGCCGCGCCGGCCAAGATCGAAAGGGCTGACGCGCATGCGCATTCTCTGCACCAATGACGACGGTATCAACGCTCCCGGCCTCAAGATCATCGAGCAGATTGCCAAGCAACTGTCTGACGACGTCTGGGTGGTCGCGCCCGAGCTCGACCAGTCGGGCGTGTCGCATTCGCTATCGCTGAACGATCCGCTGCGCCTGCGCGAGGTCGGCGAACGGCATTATGCCGTGCGCGGCACGCCGACCGACTGCGTCATCATGGGCGCGCGCCACATTCTGAAAGACAAGCAGCCGGATCTGGTGCTGTCGGGCGTCAACAAAGGACGTAACGTAGCCGAAGATGTCGTCTATTCCGGTACCATTGCCGGCGCGCTCGAAGGCACCATTCTCGGCTTTCCGTCGGTGGCCATGAGCCAGGAATTCTCGATGGAGACACGTCACAACCCGCAATGGGAAACGGCGCTGAAACATGGTCCGGGTGTGTTGCGCAAGATCATCAAAGCCGGCGCGCCGAAAAATACGGTGATCAACGTCAACTTTCCAGCCTGCGAGGCCGATGACGTGCAGGGCGTCGTCGTGACCCGGCAGGGCAAGCGCAATCAGGGCTTTCTGCGCATCGACGAGCGCCGCGACGGGCGCAACAATCCATATTTCTGGATCGGGTTCGAGCGCGTCGTCGCGGCCGAAGCGCCGCCGGAAGGCACTGACCTCGCAGCACTGGCTGCGCGTTACGTGTCGGTGACGCCGCTGCGGCTGGATCGGACCGATGAGGCCTTCAGCGAGGCGCTGGCCAAGGCTCTCGGATAACAGACGCGATGTAAGGAAGGAGCGAAGCGATCCAGATCGCTTCGTGTCACCTCAGGCGGCCACGCCCTTGAGAGTGGCGGCCAGAACCTGAGCCAGCGTTTCCATCTGGAACGGCTTCTGCAATGTCGGGCGATCGCGGAATTCCTCAGGCAGCCCCTGTGCGCCATAACCGGTCGCAAACACGAACGGCTTGTTGCGCGAGGCCAGGACTTCGGCGACCGGAGAGATCACCTTGCCATTGACGTTGACGTCGAGGATGGCCACGTCGAAGTCCGCCGATCCGGCAATCCTGATCGCCTCGGTAATATCGCCCGCTTCAGCAGCAACGCTGTATCCGAGCTCTTCCAGCATATCGGCGACCATCATACGGATCATCACCTCATCTTCGACGAGGAAGACCGAGCCGCCCGGCTGGTTCGATTCAGTCATGGCCGCATTCCCTGCATGATCCTGATAGAGCGTCGCAAATTCCGCGTTTGAAGGCAATCGCGGCCGGCGATGCTCCGGGGTACTTTGATAGCGTAGCCGCAAAACATGATATGTTCGGCTTTAACATTGGCGCTGCAATTTCAGTAATCCCCAACGCTGCAACGACAATAAGCCAGTCCAGTTCCATCGCTGGAACAAAATTTTTTAAGACAGCGTCGACGCTGGCGAGGTTACGTCAATCTATTTGGGGTATTCGGACGCCATCGCAAGCTCGGGAGGTGCAGTTTCCATGATTGACACCGGCCATGCTCCCGAGCAGATGCAGTTTCAGTTGAGTCTGCGACGGCGCGGCATCAGCGATGGCCGGGTGTTGCGCGCGATGGAAGAGGTGCCCCGCGATCGCTTCATCGCCGCCGAAGATCGCGCCTTCGCCTGGCGCGATTCCGCGCTGCCGATCGCCTGCGGGCAGACCATCAGCCAGCCTTTCGTGGTGGCCTATATGACCGAGCAGCTGCAGCTCGATTCCAGCCACCGGGTCCTCGAACTCGGCACCGGCTCGGGCTACCAGGCCGCAGTTCTCGCCAAGCTGGCCCGTGACGTACTCAGCGTCGAGCGATATCGTGCGCTGGCCGATACGGCGCGTGCCCGGCTGGAGAGCCTCGCATTGCATAATGTCGAGGTGATGCTCGGCGACGGTTTGAATCTGGCCCCCAATCTCGGCGCGTTCGACCGCATCATTGTCACCGCGGCGGTCGAGGTTGTGCCGCCATCTCTGATCGATCGCCTCGACGAAGGCGGCGTCCTGATCGCGCCGGTCGGGCCGCATCACGGCGTGCAGACATTGATCCGCTTGCGCAAGACGGCGGACACCGTCGAGCAGCGCGAGCTGGTGGCAGTGCGCTTCGTGCCCGCAATCGCCGGCATCGCGCGCGAGCTGTGAAATTGTCGTGATCGTCGGGCAGGTCTTTGTCGCAAGGTTAAAGCCTTGGTAACTGAGACGGTGTTTACTCAATTATGTCGTTTGTTGCGTATGAGTGAGTAACCAATGTCCCGCGTTGTCGAGTTGCTTAGCTCGCGTCGTTCGCCGCAAGTTGCGGTGCTGGCGTTGATGTCCATCGGTTTTGCCGGCTGTAGCGCCGACATGTCCACACGGCTATCGCAGACCTTCGACGGTAATCAGATCAGTGCCAGCTCGAACCGTCAGTTCGGCTGGCAGGGCGGAGCAGGCGAGGCGACCGGCTCGGTGCCGCAGCGTCCGATGGCGCAGGCGCCGCGCGAGATGCCGCAGTATCAGCGTCCCGCCTACACGCCGCAGCCGCAATACCAGTCTCAGCCGCTGCCGCCGCCGATTTCGGCGCCGCAATCTTATCCGTCTGCATCGCGCCCGGTCGCATCCGCGGCGCCGGTGAGCGGGGGTGGCAATGGCATGTATGCGCCGCCGGCCGCGCGCGCGCCGATCGAGCACACCGGCAGCGCTTCGCCGCGTTCGGTTGCCGCAGCTCCGGTCGCGGTCCCTGCGCCGTCGTCGGGCAATGGCACATCCATCATCGTCGGCACCAGCGATACGCTGGACGGCCTGTCGAAGCGCTACAACGTCTCTCAGGCGGCGATCCTGCAGGCCAACGGCTATCGTGGCCCGCGAGCGCTGTCGCCCGGCCAGTCGCTGATCATTCCGCGCCAAGGCGCCGTGGCTGCGCCGGTTGCCGTCGCTGCACCGGCCAAGCCCGCCGGCGCGGCATCGACGCACTTCGTCAATCGCGGCGATACGCTGATGAGCATTTCGCGCAAGAATAACGTGCCGGTCGCCGAGCTCGCGCGCGCCAATGGCCTGTCGCCGACGGCTCAGCTCAAGCTCGGTAGCAAAGTGACCATTCCTGCCGCGCGCACCGCTGCCGCTCCGACAGGATCGGCGCCTGCGCCACTCGGTGCGCCATCGACGATCGCTGCGGCTCCGGTCGCCCCCGTTATGACTGCACCGGCGCGCGTCGCGGCCGTCGAGCCGCCGCAGAAAGCCCGTCTGGCCAGCGCCACAACGACACCCGAAGAGGTTGCTCCAGAATCTCCGACCAAGGCCGCCGAAGCCACCGGCGCTCTGCCGACGTTCCGTTGGCCCGTGCGCGGCCGGGTCGCTACCGGCTACGGCGCCAAGACCAACGGCAAGTCGAACGACGGCATCAATATCGCGGTGCCGGAAGGTACGCCGGTGAAGGCCGCCGAAGACGGCGTCGTTGCCTATGCCGGCAATGAACTCAAAGGATACGGCAACCTGGTTCTGGTGCGTCATTCCAACGGCTACGTCACCGCCTATGCTCATGCGAGCGAGTTGATGGTGAAGCGCGGCGAGAGCATCAAGCGTGGTCAGGTGATCATGAAGTCTGGCCAGTCCGGCGAAGTGACGTCGCCGCAACTGCACTTCGAGATCCGCAAGGGATCGTCCCCGGTCGATCCGCTGCAGTTCCTCAACGGCGCCTAACATCCACGTCGATCAGATCAGAAGTTTCAAACGGCGCTTTCGAGCGCCGTTTGTTTCTTGAGCCGCTAGCTCTGCGTCAGATTTACAGCGCGCTCGGAAGTCTGCCTGCAGGGGCCCGGATTGGTTGATCGACGAAACTGGCGACGCTTACTTGCCGGCGAGCTTGACGCCGAGGCGACCTGCCAGTTCCTGCACGAACTGCCAGGCGACCCGGCCGGAGCGTGAGCCGCGGGTGGTCGACCATTCCAGCGCTTCACGCGTGAGCTGGTCGTCGTCGATGCCCTTGATGCGGAAATGGCTGCAATAACCGCGCACCATCGCCAGATATTCGTCCTGGCTGCACTTGTGGAAACCGAGCCAAAGCCCGAAGCGGTCCGACAGCGAGACCTTTTCCTCGACGGCTTCGCCGGGATTGATGGAGGTCGAGCGCTCGTTCTCGATCATGTCGCGCGCCAAAAGATGGCGGCGGTTCGAGGTCGCATACAAGATGACGTTGTCCGGCCGACCCTCGATGCCGCCTTCGAGCACAGCCTTCAGCGACTTGTAGGAGGCGTCATTGCCGTCGAAGGACAGGTCGTCGCAGAATACGATGAAGTGAAACTCCGAGGCGCGGATCTGCGCCATCAGCATCGGCAGGCTCTCGATGTCCTCACGGTGGATTTCGACCAGCTTGAGGCGGCCATTGACCTTCGGGCCGGCATTGATGCGCGCATGCGCGGCCTTAACCAGCGACGACTTGCCCATGCCCCGCGCGCCCCACAGCAGCGCATTGTTGGCGGGCAGGCCGTGGGCGAAGCGGCGGGTGTTCTCGATCAGCGTATCGACCTGCTGGTCGATGCCTTGCAACAGGTCGAGTTCGACCCGGCTGACTTTGGGCACCGGTGCCAGCCGGCCATCCGGGTGCCAGATGAAGGCATCGGCGGCGGCCAGAGAATCGGCATTGGAGATCTTGGGAGCGGCTGCGGCGAGATTGGCGGCGATGGCCTCCAGGGCGACCGCGATCCGCTCTTCGACCCCAGGGGCGGCCATCGGTCGCGGACGCTTTGGAGAAGGCTTGCTGACCGGGACCTTGACGGCCCGGCGGGCGGGGCGACTGCTGGTTTTACTGGGTTTTTTTAACATGTTGCTTTCCTCGGGGCGCACCCATAACCATCCGGGAACAGCTCCGCAAGCGGTACAAAGCGCTTGTACATCAAGGGGGTTAGGAGCGTTGCAATTGGCTTGCTGGCCGCTATAGTCCGCGCCGAATTTACCGAGATCGAGCCGAACGCGGCTGCGTCGCCGGTCACACCCCGCATTCACGAGGAATTTCGATGTTCATTACCCCTGCGTTCGCCCAGGCGGCAGCTGCCGGCAACGACACCAACAGCATGATCATGTCGCTGCTGCCGTTCGCGCTGATCTTCGTCATCATGTATTTTCTGATCCTGCGTCCGCAGCAGAAGAAGGTGAAGGATCACGCTGAAATGGTGAAGAACATCCGCCGTGGCGATACGATCGTCACCTCCGGCGGCCTGGTCGGCAAAGTGACGAAGGTGGTGGACGAAGAGCAGATCGAATTCGAATTGGCCGAAGGCGTCCGCGTCCGCCAGCTGCGTTCGATGATCTCGGGCGTGCGCGCCAAGGGCGAGCCGGCCAAGGAGAAGGGCGACAAGCTTGAGGCGAAGGACGACGCGGCGGCGAAATAATCCGCAGCGACGCTTTTCCTCGAATTCTGACGGACCTGTTCGATGTTGTATTTTTCACGGTGGAAGGCGCTGGGCATCATCCTTTCGGCGCTCGTCGTCTGCCTGTTCGCTGTGCCGAACTTCTTTTCCGAAGCCACTGTGAAGACCTGGCCGAAATGGGCGCAGCGCCATCTGGTGCTGGGCCTCGATCTGCAGGGCGGATCGCATATCCTGCTCGAAGTCGATGGCAATGCGGTCAAGAAGGACAAGCTCGATCAGGTCCGGGACGATGTTCGCCGCACGCTGCGCGACATCACGCCCCGCATTCAATATACCGGGTTGAATATTCGCGGCGACGTTGTCGAAGTCAAAATCACCAAGGACACCGACGTTGCGATCGCGCTGCCCAAGTTGCGTGAATTGTCGCAGCCGCTCGGCGGCATCATGGGCCAGAGCGGCGCGCGCAGCCTCGATGTCTCCGATGCCGGTGGCGGTTTGATCCGCCTGTCGGTGCCTCAGGCGGCGATCAATGATCGCATGCGGCAGTCGGTCGATCAGTCGCTGCAGATCATCGAGCGTCGTATCAACGAACTCGGTACCGTCGAACCGCTGATCCAGCGCCAGGGCCTCGACCGCGTGCTGGTGCAGGTGCCGGGCCTGCAGGATCCGTCGCGGTTGAAGGAACTGCTGGGCAAGACCGCAAAACTCGATTTCCGCATGGTGGATACCTCGATCCCGGCCGAACAGGCGCAGGGCCGGGTGCCCGCGGATTCCGATCTCTTGATGAGCTCGACTTCGCCGAAGACGCCGTATCTGGTGAAAAAGGAAGTGCTTGTCACCGGCGCCGATCTCACCGACGCGCAGCCGGGCTTCGACCAGCGCACCAACGAGCCGATCGTGTCGTTCCGCTTCAATACCGCTGGCGCCCGCAAGTTC
>SDZE01000064.1 GCA_004173095.1 Bradyrhizobiaceae bacterium | reverse complement strand
CTGCACTGCAATGTTGACCGCATTTGCGGTGGCGGCCTAACTCGCATCATCGCGAAACGGAGACATTCCATGGATCTTCACCTGCGCGGCAAACGCGTTCTGATCACCGGTGCCTCCAAGGGCATCGGCGCTGCTGCTGCCGAAGCCTTTGCAGAGGAAGGCGCCCATCTGCACCTTGCCGCCCGCAATGTCGCGATGCTGCAGCAGGTCGCCGATGGCTTGCGCACGCGCTATCAGATCGACGTCGCCGTGCATGGCACCGACCTGCGCAACCCAGACGATCTGGCTGCACTTGCTGCAGCTGCGGCGAATATCGACATTCTCGTCAACAATGCCGGCGATATTCCCGGCGGCACGCTCGACAAAGTGGACGAGCCGACCTGGCGGCATGCCTGGGAGCTCAAGGTCTTCGGCTTCATCAATCTGACGCGGCTGGTCTATGCACAGATGAAAGCACGCGGCGGCGGCGTCATCGTCAACGATATCGGCGCGGCCGGCGAGAAATTCGATGCCAACTATATCTGCGGCAGCGCCGGCAATGCGGCCTTGATGGCCTTCACGCGGGCGCTTGGTGGCAAGAGCCTGAAGGACAATATCCGGGTTGTCGGCATCAATCCCGGCCCGGTGGAAACCGAGCGCTACGCCACGCGGATGCGCGCGCAGGCGAAGGCGCAACTCGGCGACGAAAGCCGCTATCGCGAGCTGGAGCGAAACCTGCCGCTCGGCCGCGCCGCCAAGCCACGAGAGATCGCCGACCTGATGGCGTTTCTGGCGTCCGATCGCGCGGGCTATACGTCCGGCGTGATCTACACCGTGGATGGCGGGTCGAGCGCGGGCTTCAGCAACTAGCCGTCAGGACGGCGCGCTGTTCAGCTCAGAGCGCCGGCATGCACCCACCAAAGCGGCTGTGCGCGTTGAATGACCTCGGCGGCGCGCTGCGCGTCTGGATCGTTGTCGAACAGCGCGAAGCATGTCGCACCCGAGCCGGACATCCGGGCCAGGCGCACACCGGTCGTTGCGCCGAGGGCGGCCAATACGTCCCCGATCACAGGTTCGACTTTCAGCGCGGGCGCCTCAAGATCGTTGGTGCCGGCACTGACGGCAGCGATCCAGTCGGCGATCGATGCGCCTTCTGCGGGCCATGCGCGCGCCCTCAGCACATCGGCGGGGCCGACGCGCAACTGGCCGCTCTTGAGGCCAAGCTGCTGAAACACATCCTTGGTTGCGACCGGCACGCGTGGATTGACCATCACGCAAGGCAGCCGCGGCAGGCTGAGCGGCAACAGATTTTCACCGACGCCCGTCATCACGCAGGCATGCGAGCGCACACAGACCGGCACATCGGCACCGGTCAGGCGGGCGACCTCCATGACGCGGGGATCGTCGGCCTCGAGATGGTTGGCACGGATCAGAAGGCGCAGCGCTGCGGCAGCATCCGCCGAGCCGCCGCCGATACCGGCGGCCACCGGCAAATGCTTGTCGAGCGCGAAGGTGCCGAATGTCAGGCCTTCGATCTTATCACCGAGCAGGCGCGCCGCCTTGATGACGAGATTGTCGGCATTTTCGCCGCATTCCTGCGCGCGCGGGCCGCTTGCGGTCAACGCGAGATCATCGCCCGGCGTAAGCGTCAGTTGGTCCGCGCAATCGGCGAAGGCCACCACGCTATCAAGATCATGATAGCCGTCCGCACGCCGCCCGATCACGCGCAATGTCAGATTGACCTTGGCGCGCGCCGATTCTTTCAAAGCAGGCTGCCCAATGCCCGCCGATGCCCCCGTCA
>SDZE01000198.1 GCA_004173095.1 Bradyrhizobiaceae bacterium | reverse complement strand
CCGGCTTCATAGGTCGCCGGCGACGAATCGAACTTGCGCGTGACGATCTTGCCGCCGAGACGGTTCGAAGCCTCATAGAGGGTGATACGGCAGAGGTCGCCGAGCTTTCTCTTGAGATACCAGGCACTCATCAGGCCGCCCGGGCCGCCACCAACAATCGCAAGATCAAGCATCTAGATACTTTCGCGCCCTGAATACTTGCCGGCAGCCCCCCGGCCTGAATCGATCTAGCGCATTCACCGCCGTGGCGGAATCCAAGCTGGCGCAAGGCTGCTGCCTGCCTCACTCGAAGCGCACTAAACCACTCCAAATAAGACCATTTTCGATCTGAAGGAAAGATGAACGAAGGCCGCATGCGCCTTCCGGCAGGTCAAAATTGGCTAACCGGCATGGAAGCGGCCGGCAAAGACCCGTATTTTGTGATTCTGCTCAATTGGGCGGTCTATGTGCTCGGCGGAGACAGCACTCTTTCCATGATGATGGTCCTTTCATCGCCGTGATAGGCATCGCGAACGGCCGTAAAGCCAAGCCGCGCATAAAATGCCTCTGCGGAAACCGATGCAGGAACAGCCAAAATGGCGATTTTTCGGTCGCGGGCGACCGCCTCGATAGATCGCATCAACATACGGCCAATGCCATGCCCTTGCTTATCCGGGGAGACAAACATGGTGCGAACAACCTCTCCGTCGAGACTTCCAGTGCCGACGACGCAATCGCCGATCAGACAAACGAAGACCATCCGCCGGCTGATTAGCTGCTCCACGGCGGCGGGGCCAAAGCTGAGCTCGACGCGCGCAATAATGTCGGGGGTATAGTCTTTGGCATTGGTTTCGCGCAACGCGCGAATGATGACACGGCTGATATCCACCGCATCGCCGGCTTGAGCCCTTCGCACCTCGTAATCCATCGGACCAGATCCATCGCAGATGGGACTTCGATCATCAGATCAAAGAAAAGGGGCCAGCGTAAGCTGGCCCCTTTCGACTTTTGCAATCTGCGTTCGGCTTATTCGGCCGGTGGCAGTGCCAGCGGTTCGGCTTCGGGTGCCGAGCGCACCACGGACGCCTGACGCTCGCGCTCGTCCTGGATCATGGTGTCGCGCTTGAGAGCGACTTCGCGGATCTTTGCCATCGAGGCGCCCGTACCGGCCGGGATCAGGCGGCCGACAATGACGTTCTCCTTGAGACCCTCGAGCGGATCGACCTTGCCGTTGACCGCCGCCTCGGTGAGAACGCGGGTGGTCTCTTGGAACGATGCCGCCGAGAAGAACGAACGCGTTTGCAGCGAGGCCTTGGTGATGCCGAGCAGCACGGGATTTCCGGTTGCCGGCTTCTTTCCTTCCTCGACCGCTTTCGCATTCAGCGCGTTGAACTCGATCTTGTCGATCTGTTCGCCGGAGATCATGTCGGTGTCGCCCTGATCGGTGACCTCGATCTTCTGCAGCATCTGACGAACAATCACTTCGATGTGCTTGTCGTTGATGAGCACGCCCTGCAACCGGTAGACTTCCTGGATTTCGTTGACCAGATAGGCAGCGAGTTCCTCGATGCCCTTGATCGCCAGAATGTCGTGCGGCGCTGGATTGCCTTCGACGATATAGTCGCCCTTTTCGACGACGTCGCCGTCCTGCAGATGGATCTGCTTGCCCTTCGGAATGAGGTACTCGCGCGTTTCCTCGAGCTTGTCGATCGGCTCGATCGAGATGCGACGCTTGTTCTTGTAGTCACGCCCGAACCGGATGGTGCCGCCGATTTCCGCAATGATCGCCGCGTCCTTCGGCTTGCGCGCCTCGAACAATTCGGCAACCCGCGGCAGACCGCCGGTGATGTCGCGCGTCTTGGCGCTTTCCATCGACACACGGGCGAGAATGTCACCCGATGTCACCTTGGCGTCGGTATCAACCGAGAGAATCGCGTCCGGCGACAGCATGTAACGGGCATCGCCACCGCGCGCCAGCTTCAGCACCTTGCCGTCCGCTCCCTTGACCACGATGGCCGGACGCAGGTCTGCCCCTGCGCGCGACGAACGCCAGTCGATGATGACGCGCTTGGCGATACCGGTCGACTCGTCGAGGGTTTCGGTGACGGACTGGCCGTCCACGAGATCCTCGAAACCGATCACGCCATCCACTTCGGTCAGCAGCGGACGGGAATACGGATCCCATTCCGCGATGCGCTGACCACGCTTGATGGTGTCACCGTTACCAACGTGAACGCGAGCGCCGTACTGAATACGATACGTTGCACGCTCAGTGCCGTCGGCATCGACGATGGCGAACACCATGTTGCGTACCATGGCGACCATGTGACCTTCGCCGTTCTTGGCGATAGACTCGTTCTTGATCGTGATCTTGCCGTCGAAATTCGACTCGATCACCGACTGCTCGTTGAGCTGCGCCGCACCACCGATGTGGAACGTACGCATCGTCAACTGCGTGCCCGGCTCACCGATCGACTGCGCCGCGATGACGCCAACGGCCTCACCGTGGTTAACCGGCGTACCGCGCGCGAGATCGCGGCCGTAGCAGGTGCCGCAGATGCCGGCGACCAGTTCGCAGGTCAGCGCCGAACGGATCTTCACTTCCTGGATGCCGGCCTTCTGTAGCCGATCCACGTCGCGCTCTTCCATCAGCGTGTTGCGCTTGATCAGCACTTCACCGCTGTTCGGATCGACGATGTCTTCGCAAGCCGAGCGGCCGAGGATACGCGACGCCAGCGACGCGACCACGGAGCCTGCATCGACGATGGCGCGCATCTTGATGCCGAGATTGGTGCCGCAATCGGTCTGCGTGATGATGCAGTCCTGCGCGACGTCAACCAGACGACGGGTGAGATAGCCGGAATTCGCGGTCTTCAACGCGGTGTCCGCCAGACCCTTACGGGCGCCGTGGGTCGAGTTGAAGTATTCGAGAACCGACAGACCTTCCTTGAAGTTCGAGATGATCGGCGTTTCGATGATCTCGCCCGACGGCTTGGCCATTAGGCCGCGCATACCACCGAGCTGACGCATCTGGGCCGGCGAACCACGGGCACCCGAATGCGCCATCATGTAGATCGAGTTGATCTGCGCTTCTTCGCCCTTGTCGTTCTTCTTCACCGAGGAGATTTCCTTCATCATCTCCTTGGCGACTTCTTCAGACGCCTTCGACCAGGCATCGACGACCTTGTTGTACTTCTCACCGTGGGTGATCAGACCGTCATTGTACTGCTGTTCGAAGTCCTTCGCGAAGGCGCGCGTGGCATCGACGACCTTCCACTTCGTGGCAGGCACCACCATGTCGTCCTTGCCGAACGAGATGCCGGCCTTGAACGCGTTGTAGAAGCCGAGCGCCATGATGCGATCGCAGAAAATCACAGTCTCTTTCTGACCGCAGTGACGATAGACCTGATCGATGACGCCGGAGATTTCCTTCTTCGTCATCAACTTGTTGATGGTCTCGTAAGGCACCTTCGGCGACTTCGGCAGAACCTGACCGAGCATGGCGCGGCCGGCCGTGGTTTCGATCAGGCGCGTCACGGTCTTGCTGTCCGCGTCGAGACCGGTCCACGAATACTTGATCTTGGTGTGAAGGTGGATGACCTTCGCATGCAGGGCATGCTCGATCTCCGCCATCGAACGATACACCTTGCCCTCGCCCGGCAAGCCGGAGCGCATGGTGGACAGGTAGTACAGACCGAGCACGATGTCCTGTGACGGCACGATGATCGGCTGACCGTTCGCGGGATGCAGGATGTTGTTGGTCGACATCATCAGCACGCGCGCTTCCAGCTGCGCTTCAAGCGACAGCGGAACGTGCACGGCCATCTGGTCGCCGTCGAAGTCGGCGTTGAAGGCCGAGCAGACCAGCGGATGCAGCTGGATCGCCTTGCCTTCGATCAACACCGGTTCGAACGCCTGGATGCCCAGACGATGCAGCGTCGGCGCGCGGTTCAACAGCACGGGATGCTCGCGAATGACCTCGTCGAGGATGTCCCAGACCTCGGGACGCTCTTTTTCAACGAGCTTCTTCGCCTGCTTCACCGTGGTGGACAGACCCTTGGCGTCGAGCCGCGAATAGATGAACGGCTTGAACAGTTCGAGCGCCATCTTCTTCGGCAGACCGCACTGGTGCAGGCGCAGCTCGGGACCGACGACGATGACCGAACGGCCGGAGTAGTCGACGCGCTTGCCGAGCAGGTTCTGACGGAAGCGGCCCTGCTTGCCCTTCAGCATGTCGGCGAGCGACTTCAGCGGACGCTTGTTGGCGCCGGTGATGACGCGGCCGCGACGGCCGTTGTCGAACAGCGCGTCCACAGCTTCCTGCAGCATGCGCTTTTCGTTGCGGATGATGATGTCCGGCGCGCGCAGCTCCATCAGCCGCTTCAAGCGGTTGTTACGGTTGATGACGCGGCGATACAGATCGTTCAGATCCGAGGTCGCGAAGCGGCCGCCGTCGAGCGGCACCAGCGGACGCAGATCCGGCGGGATCACCGGCACGACCGTGAGGATCATCCATTCCGGCTTGTTGCCGGAATAGCGGAACGCCTCGACGATCTTCAGACGCTTGGCGAGCTTCTTGTGCTTGATCTCGGATTCCGTCTCCTTCATCTCCGCGCGCAGTTCGACGTCGAGCTTCTCGAGCTCGAGGCCGCGCAGCAGTTCGCGGATCGCTTCCGCGCCGATCATGGCGGTGAAGGAATCCTGGCCGTATTCGTCCTGCGCCTTCAGGTATTCATCTTCGGACAGCAGCTGACGGTCCTTGAGCGCGGTGAGACCCGGCTCGAGAACGACGTAATATTCGAAATACAGAATGCGCTCGAGATCCTTGAGCGTCATGTCCAGCAGCTGGCCGATGCGCGACGGCAGCGACTTCAGGAACCAGATGTGAGCGACCGGCGCAGCCAGCTCGATATGGCCCATGCGCTCGCGTCTGACGCGCGACAGCGTCACCTCGACCGAGCACTTCTCGCAGATGATGCCCTTGTACTTCATGCGCTTGTACTTGCCGCACAAGCACTCGTAATCCTTGATCGGCCCGAAGATGCGGGCGCAGAACAGGCCGTCGCGCTCGGGCTTGAAGGTCCGGTAGTTGATGGTTTCCGGCTTCTTGATCTCGCCGTAGGACCACGACAGAATCTTCTCCGGGGATGCAATCGAGATCCGGATCTGGTCGAAGACCTGTGCCGGAGTCGTCGGATTGAAGAGATTCATAATTTCTTGGTTCATCGTCTTCTCCTCGCGTGCCGATCGCCATCAGCAGCAGAAATTTCGGTCGCCACGCATCCTGCCCCACGTCCCGGCTGGATGCGGACGCCCGGCCAGCGGCCGGGCGTAACGCTTGTCTTTTACTCGGCGGCTTCGGAGGTCGGCCCCGGCAGCTTGGAATTGTGCAGATCGACGTTGAGGCCGAGCGAGCGCATTTCCTTGACCAGCACGTTGAACGATTCCGGGATACCGGCCTCGAACGTGTCGTCGCCGCGCACGATCGCCTCGTAGACCTTGGTACGGCCCGCGACGTCGTCCGACTTCACCGTCAGCATTTCCTGCAGCGTGTAGGCCGCACCGTAGGCTTCGAGCGCCCACACTTCCATTTCACCGAAGCGCTGGCCGCCGAACTGCGCCTTGCCACCCAGCGGTTGCTGCGTGACGAGCGAGTACGGACCGATCGAGCGCGCGTGGATCTTGTCGTCCACGAGATGGTGAAGCTTGAGCATGTAGATGTAGCCCACGGTCACCTTGCGATCGAACTGGTCGCCGGTCCGGCCGTCATAGACGGTGGACTGACCCGACGCATCGAAGCCTGCCATCTTCAGCATCTCTTCGATGTCGGCTTCCTTCGCACCGTCGAACACCGGCGTTGCGATCGGCACACCCGGCTTCAGATTGCGCGCGAGTTCGAGCAGTTCGTCGTCGTTCAGCGACTTGATGACTTCGTCATCGCCGTAGACCTTCTTCAAGGTATCGCGGAGCGGCTTGAGGTCCTGCTTCTGGTAGAACGCGTCGATGGTCTCGCCGATCTTCTTGCCCATGCCTGCGCAGGCCCAGCCAAGATGCGTTTCGAGAATCTGCCCGACGTTCATGCGCGACGGCACGCCCAACGGATTGAGCACGATGTCGGCATGCGTGCCGTCTTCGAGGAACGGCATGTCTTCGATCGGAACGATCTTCGACACCACGCCCTTGTTGCCGTGACGGCCGGCCATCTTGTCGCCCGGCTGGATCTTGCGCTTCACCGCGACGAAGACCTTGACCATCTTCATCACGCCCGGAGGCAATTCGTCGCCACGCTGCAGCTTCTCGACCTTGTCGAGGAAGCGCTGTTCAAGGCCCTTCTTCGACTCATCGTACTGCTTCCGCATCGCTTCGATTTCGGTCATCAGCTTGTCGTTCGCGGTGGCAAACATCCACCACTGCGACCGCGGATTCTCATCGAGAACGGCGCGGTTGATCTTGCTGTCCTTCTTGAAGCCCTTCGGACCGGCGATGCCGACCTTGCCTTCAAGCAATTCAGCCAGACGGCCATAGACGTTACGGTCCAGAATGGCCTGTTCGTCGTCACGGTCCTTGGCAAGACGTTCGATCTCTTCCCGCTCGATCGCCAGCGCACGCTCGTCCTTGTCGACGCCGTGACGGTTGAACACGCGGACTTCGACGATGGTGCCCTGCACGCCCGGGGGCACGCGGAGCGAGGTATCGCGAACGTCCGACGCCTTTTCACCGAAGATGGCGCGCAGCAGCTTTTCTTCCGGCGTCATCGGGCTTTCGCCCTTTGGCGTGATCTTGCCGACCAGGATGTCACCGGCGCGAACTTCGGCACCGATATAGACAATGCCGGCTTCGTCGAGATTCTTCAGCGCTTCTTCCGACACGTTCGGAATGTCGCGCGTGATTTCCTCAGGGCCGAGCTTGGTGTCGCGGGCCATCACTTCGAATTCCTCGATGTGGATCGAGGTGAAGACGTCTTCCTTCACGATCCGCTCGGACAAGAGGATCGAGTCTTCGAAGTTGTAGCCATTCCACGGCATGAACGCGACGAGCACGTTACGGCCGAGCGCGAGTTCGCCGAGATCGGTCGACGGACCGTCGGCAATGATGTCGCCCTTGCGAATGACGTCGCCGACCTTCACCAGCGGACGCTGGTTGATGCAGGTCGACTGGTTCGAACGCTGGTACTTCATCAATCGATAGATATCGACGCCCGACTTGGTCGGATCGAGATCTTCCGTCGCGCGGATAACCACGCGGGTCGCGTCGATCTGGTCGATGACCCCCGAACGACGGGCGGCGATCGCAGCACCGGAATCGCGGGCCACGACAGCTTCCATACCGGTGCCGACGAACGGCGCTTCGGCGCGCACCAGTGGCACGGCCTGACGCTGCATGTTCGAGCCCATCAGCGCGCGGTTGGCGTCGTCGTTCTCGAGGAACGGGATCAGCGCCGCGGCGACCGAAACCAGCTGCTTCGGCGACACGTCCATGTAGTCGACCTTGTCGGCCGGCAGCGGCAGCACGTCACCGGCGTGACGGCAGATCACCATATCGTCGGTGAACTTGCCCTTGGCGTCGAGCGCTACGTTCGCCTGCGCGACCGAGTAGCGGCCCTCTTCCATCGCCGACAGATACACCACCTCATCGGTGACGCGGCCGTCCTT
Source organism: Bradyrhizobiaceae bacterium (assembly GCA_004173095.1). Taxonomy (GTDB): domain Bacteria; phylum Pseudomonadota; class Alphaproteobacteria; order Rhizobiales; family Xanthobacteraceae; genus Tardiphaga. Next base: position 25,593 of record SDZE01000198.1, on the reverse strand, counting down.
GACCTTGCGATACGGGGTCTCGACGAAGCCATACTTGTTGACGCGCGCGAAGGTCGCGAGCGAATTGATCAGACCAATGTTCGGGCCTTCCGGCGTCTCGATCGGACAGATGCGGCCGTAATGGGTCGGATGCACGTCGCGGACTTCGAAGCCGGCGCGCTCGCGAGTCAGACCGCCCGGTCCAAGCGCCGAGAGACGACGCTTGTGGGTGATTTCCGACAGCGGGTTGGTCTGATCCATGAACTGCGACAGCTGCGACGAGCCGAAGAATTCGCGAACGGCTGCGGCAGCAGGCTTCGCGTTGATCAGGTCCTGCGGCATCACGGTGTCGATATCCACCGACGACATGCGCTCCTTGATGGCGCGCTCCATGCGCAGCAGACCGACGCGATACTGATTTTCCATCAGCTCGCCGACCGAACGCACACGGCGGTTGCCGAGATGGTCGATGTCGTCGATCTCGCCCTTGCCGTCGCGCAGGTCCACCAGGGTCTTGATGACCGAGAGGATGTCTTCCTTGCGCAAGGTGCGATGGGTGTCCGGCGCGTCGAGTTCGAGGCGCATGTTCATCTTGACGCGACCGACCGCGGAGAGGTCGTAGCGCTCACTATCGAAGAACAGCGACTGGAACATGTTCTGCGCGGAATCGAGCGTCGGCGGCTCGCCCGGACGCATCACGCGATAGATGTCGAACAGCGCGTCTTCACGCGTCATGTTCTTGTCGGCATTGAGCGTGTTGCGGATATAGGCGCCGACATTGACATGGTCGATGTCGAGCAGCGGCAGCTCCTTGTAGCCCTCTTCGTCGAGTGCCTTGAGCGACTTCTCGGTGATCTCCTCGCCGGCTTCGGCGTAGATTTCACCGGTCTTCGCATTGACCAGATCGTCGGCGAGGTAGCTGCCGACCAGATCTTCGTCGGTGAGCTGCAGCGCCTTCAGGCCCTTCTCGGCGAGCTGACGGGCAGCACGCACGGTCAGCTTCTTGCCGGCCTCGAGCGCGACCTGGCCGGTGTCGGCATCGATCAGGTCGTTGACGGTCGAATAGCCGCGGAAACGCGACGGATCGAACGGCACGCGCCAGCCGCCATCCTTGATCTTCTTGTAGATGATCTTCTGATAGAAGGTGGACAGGATCTCTTCGCCATCGAGACCCAGCGCATACATCAGCGACGTCACCGGAATCTTGCGGCGACGGTCGATACGCGCATAGACGATATCCTTGGCGTCGAACTCGATGTCGAGCCAGGAACCGCGATACGGAATCACGCGGGCGGCGAACAGCAGCTTGCCCGACGAATGGGTCTTGCCCTTGTCGTGATCGAAGAACACGCCCGGCGAGCGATGCATCTGCGAGACGATGACGCGCTCGGTGCCGTTGACGACGAAGGTGCCGTTCATCGTCATGAGCGGAATATCGCCCATATAGACGTCCTGCTCCTTGATGTCCTTGACGGACTTGGCGCCGGTTTCTTCGTCGATATCAAACACGATCAAACGCAGCGTCACCTTCAGCGGCGCAGCATAGGTCATGCCGCGCTGGCGGCACTCATCAACGTCGTATTTCGGCGGCTCGAATTCGTAACGCACGAATTCCAGCATCGAGGTGCCGGCGAAATCCGAGATCGGGAAAACCGAGCGGAAAACGGCCTGGAGGCCTTCGTCGAGGCGACCGCCCGCAGGCTCGTCCACCATCAGGAACTGGTCGTAGGATGCCTTCTGAACCTCGATGAGGTTCGGCATCTCGGCGACTTCCTTGATGTGACCAAAGAACTTGCGAACGCGCTTGCGACCGGTGAACGTCTGCTGACCCATCGTGGCCTCTCATTGCGTCGCCCGGGAGGGGCGAACCTTCCGAAGCACAGCCACCGCTGCCCCCGGGTTGAATTTTTCCGACAACGCCCTGATATCCGCGCCCCTATTTCAGGAACAAAATCCCGAAACCGAGCGTTCAAATCCCAGAACGCAAAACGACGTGCGCGATGCCTGACTGCATCTCGCCCGTCCAAAACCATCTAGCTGCGGACCGAAAAGCCCGAAATTGGCAAATCTCCCAACGGCTTAGGACAGAACGTTGCCGTTCTCGCCGTCTCACCGCGCTTTCGTGCTGCCGACCCAATATGAGGCGGCAATCGTGGAAATTCGAGGGTCGTTCCCTCAGCATCCCCACACTTTGTCGTGTGCAGCCATTGCTGGATGCACCTGAGCCCCGAGAAAGAGCGGCCCGAGGGCCGCTCTTTCGAGAACTCAAAATTTTACTTGAGCTCGACCTTGGCGCCAGCCTTCTCGAGCTGAGCCTTGATCTTTTCGGCTTCGTCCTTGGCAACGCCTTCCTTGACGGGCTTCGGCGCGCCTTCGACCAGGTCCTTGGCTTCCTTGAGGCCCAGGCCCGTGATCGCACGGACTTCCTTGATGACTTCGATCTTCTTGTCGCCGGCAGCAGCCAGAACGACCGAGAACTCGGTCTTTTCTTCAGCAGCAGCGGCACCGCCGCCACCAGCAGCCGGACCGGCAACCGCAACAGCGGCAGCAGCCGAAACGCCCCACTTCTCTTCGAGCATCTTGGCGAGGTCGGCAGCTTCGAGCACGGTCAGGCTCGAGAGGTCTTCAACGATCTTATTGAGGTCAGCCATTGTCTATATCCTTAAGCGTATTTGGTTCGAACCAGGTTGATTGCGAAGGGCGTCAGGCCGCTTCGCTCTTTGAGGCATAGGCCTGAACGACGCGCGCGAGCTTGGCCGCGGGCGCAGTCGAGAGCTGAGCGATCTTGGTTGCCGGCGCCACAAGCAGGCCGACAATCTTCGCGCGCAGTTCGTCGAGCGACGGCAGCGCGGCAAGTGCCTTGACGCTGTCGACATTCAGGACGGTCGTACCCATCGAGCCGCCAAGGATGACGAACTTCTCGTTCGCCTTGGCAAATTCGACGGCAACCTTCGGTGCAGCTACCGGATCGTCCGAGGTGGCGATCACAGTCGGGCCCTTCAACAGGGAGCCGATGGCAACAACATCCGTGCCTTCAAGAGCAATTTTGGCGAGACGGTTCTTCGAGACCTTCACCGATGCACCCGCCAGCTTCATCTGCTTACGCAGGGTCTGCATCTGGGCAACGGTGAGGCCGGAATAATGGGCGACGACCGCAACGCCGGTGGTCTTGAAGACCCCGTTCAGCGCTTCGACCGCGTCCTTTTTAGCCGCTCTTTCCACAGCAAGCTCTCTCCGGTTGGCAGCCTCGATCAATGAAGCCGCCGGTTTGCACCCAACCGCCTCACCGACAAACCTCGAGGCAAGGTCCTAAAGACCTGGCGCTCCAGACATCCCGGGCGAGACGATCATGATAGCCTGCCCTCCCGAACCATTGCTGTGAACAGCCAGGGCGCGGGGTGTCGAGGTTCGAACCAAATACGCGATCAGCCGCATGACGGCGGATGCGAAATCAGTCTTCACCCATCTATGCTGGCTTGAGGATTAAGCCGTTGAACAAACGAGGTTTGTCGCGGGCGCCAGCAGTCTTGGACAGGATTCGAGATCATCGATCAGCCATGATCTGGCGTCACGTTGATCCCTGCGCGCTCTCGTTCAACCGGGCCGCAGTTTCCGTCCCCTTCGAGCGATCCATGTGGATAGCCTGAAAGGAATGGTCTCCTAGATTACCGGTTGTCGGATTGCGAACACGGACACGCCAGCGCAAGCTAGCCCGTCCGGAAGCGGCTGTTTAACGAGTCTTGATGAGCTTGCCAAGGGCCAATTGCCGAATTGGCATCGTTTCTGCAGGGTGATCCGGAGTTACCGGGAGCTCAGCACTGCCGATTGTCGGGTGAGCAAAGCGAAGCGTGCCCACCATTTCCCGATCCCATGCCGGTGGGCACGGCGCAAGAGCGCCTTTGCCCACCCTATATGCTCTCGTCCTACCCCTTCGGGCAAGCTGCGCCGGCGTCGGCCCAGGCCTTGATCAGTTCGCCGAACTGTTTTTGCGTGCCCGGCGCCGGGGTGCGGTTGCCACCAGGCTTCCAGCCCCAACCGACCAGTTCGTCCTCGGCCATATGATGCACGAGGGCCGCCATGTCCTTGCCGCCATTGCGCTCCTTGTCCTTGATCTGGGCGCAGATCTGACCGAGCGACTTGCCCTGCCAGGCCATCTCGGCCGGCGCCAGCGCCCATTTCGGATTGCCGGGGACATTGGCGGCATCGAAATTGGCCTCGTGGTGGCAGGTGGTGCAAGCCAGGCCGCCGGCGGCGCCCATGCCTCCCTCACCGCGCACGACCAGCGGAATGTGCGGCCGCATGCTGTCTGTCTGGGTGGGGCGGTCGGTGGCCGGATGGCAGTTCATGCAGCGCGGCGAGGCGATCACCTTGCCGGCCTCGTTAAACAGCGCCACCGCACGCTCGTTCTTGTTCTTGATCTTGGCGAAAGCCGACACCGGCTGCAGCTTGCCGGGATTGCTGACGGCCGCGTCGGCCTCGCTGGCGCCGAATTCGGCGAACGACATCACGCCGGCCGCCATCCCGCCGGCGACCAGTGCCAGAACTGCGTATTTCGTTATCTGCTTCATGCCGATGCTCCCGGCACGATCGGCAATTGCCGCGGCCGTCCGATTCCAAGTTTTGCCATTGCGTTCGCGACTGCCGGCCCGAGCGGCGGTACACCGGGCTCGCCGACACCCGTCGGCTTCTCGTTGGATTTGACGATGGTGACCTCGATCTCCGGCATCTCGTTGATGCGCAGCGAACGATAGGTGTCGAAATTGCCGGATACCGGCACGCCGCCATCCAAAGCCTGCTCGGCATAGAGGATGTGGCCGAGCCCGAAGCCGATGCCGCCCTCCATCTGTGCGCGGATGATGTCCGGATTGACGGCGACGCCGCAATCCACCGCGCACCACACCTTGTGCACCTTCGGCCCGTCGGCGGTCATCGACAGTTCGACCACCTGCGCCACGAAGGTGTCGAAGCTCTCGACCACGGCAACGCCGCGGGCGCGGCCTTCCGGCACCTTGTAGTTCTTCCAGTCCGCCAGTTCGGCAACGGCTTTCAAGACGCCGACATGACGCGGCTTCTTGCTGAGCAATTCGAGCCGGCCTTCCACAGGATCTTTGCCGGCGGCTTCGAGCAGTTCGTCGACGAACGCCTCGACGGCGTAGCCCGTATGGGTGTGGCCGACCGAACGCCACCACAGCACGGGTACGCCGACATCGACCTGATGCATGTCGCATTTGAAATTGGCGACATCATACGGAATGTTGTGGGAGCCTTCATAGGAGGTCGGATCGAGCCCATCCTTGAACATGATGGCTTCGAAGAACGAGCCCTTCATGATCGACTGCGAGACGATGGTGTCGCTCCAGGCCTCGATCTTGCCGTCGCGCACCGTGCCGCGCATGCGGTGAATGCTGTAGGGCCGATAGTAGCCACCGCGCATGTCGTCTTCGCGGGTCCACACCAGCTTGATCGGCTTGCCCGGGCCGATCGCCTTGGCAACTTCCGCCAGTTCGATGGCCTGATGCGTGCTCTGCTGCGCGCGACGCCCGAAGCTGCCGCCGGCCAGAATGGTGTCGACCTTCACCTTCTCGATGGGAAGTCCAAGCACCTTGGAAATCGCCATGTGATCCGGCGTCGGGAACTGACAGCCATAGCGGGCATAGGCGGTGTCGCCGTCCCATTTCAGATAAGCGTTAAGCGGCTCCATCGCGGCATGCGCGAGATACGGGAAGACATATTCGACTTCGATCACGCGACCGCCTTTGGCCATCGAGCCGTCGAAATCGCCATCCGCCTTGACAGTCTTACCGGGCGTCTTCGACATCGCGCGAAACTGCGCCAGAAGCTCGGGGCTGCCGCGCTTCTCGGCCTTGCTGTCGTCCCAGCTGATCTTGAGCGCCTCGCGACCCAACTTGGCGGCCCAGAAGCCTTTGGCGTAGACGGCGACGCCGGTCGGCACCTGCTTGACGTCGACCACGCCGGGCACCGACTTGGTGGCCGTCGCATCGAACGAGGCGACCTTGCCGCCGAATTTCGGCGAACGCGCGATCAGCACGGTGAGCATGTCGGGCTCATTGATATCAAGCGTGTAGAACGCCGTGCCGTTGGTCTTCTCGGCGCTATCGAGACGCTTGACCACGCCTTCCTTGCCGATCAGCTTGAAGTTGGCCGGGTCCTTCAAGGTCGGCTCCGCCGGCACCGGCATCGCCATCGCCTTGTCGGCAAATTCGCCGAAGCGGCCTTCCTTGCCGGATGCATGCTTGATCACGCCACTATCGACGGTGATCTCGCCAGCAGGCACCTGCCATGCCTCGGCCGCCGCTGCGACCAGCATCTGCCGCGCGGCCGCGCCGACCTGGCGCATCTGGGTGTAGGAGTTGGCCACCGCGGTCGAGCCGCCGGTGCCCTGCATGCCGAAAGCGAGGTTCTTGTACAATTCCGGATTCGACGGCGCGTGGGCGGCCCGCATCTGCGACCAGTCGGCATCGAGCTCCTCGGCCACCAGAGTCGCCATGCCCGTATACTGCCCCTGCCCAAACTCGATTCCCTTGATCAGCACGGTGACAGTGTCATCCGGCTTGATGATGAGGAAGGTGTTCGGCGCGATGTTGATCTTCGGCTTCGCCGCCGTCTGCGCGAACAGCTTGTCGGCGCGCGCTACGTAAGCGCCGATGACAAGTCCGGCACTGCCCTTGAGCAACGTCCGGCGCGACAATTTGGTGTCATGAACGGTCATGATCAGCCCTCCAGCGTCTTGGCGGCGCTGTGGATCGCAGCGCGAATGCGGACATAGGTGGCGCAACGGCAGATATTGCCGTTCATCGCCAGGTCGATGTCCTCGTCGGTGGGCTTTGGATTGAGGTTGAGCAACGATGCCGCGCTCATGACCTGGCCGGACTGGCAATAACCGCATTGCGGCACATCATGGGCGACCCAAGCCGCCTGCACCGCTTTGGCTTCCTTGCTGCTGAGGCCCTCAATGGTCGTCACCTCGCTGGTGCCGACCGCCGAGACCGGCATCGAACACGAGCGCACGGGCTGACCATCGAGATAGACCGTGCAGGCGCCGCATTGCGCAACACCACACCCGTATTTTGTGCCCATGAGACCGGCGCCATCACGAATGGCCCAGAGAAGCGGAGTATCAGGGGCGACGTCGATCTGACGCGACTCCCCGTTAATTTTGAGAGTGAGGGCAGCCATCGCTGTTATCCTTGTCGTCGAATGTACGCCTACATTCGAGAGGTTCTAGCCTTCGACATTATCAACCGCAGTGCGGAACAGCCTACTCAATTATTTTTGTACCGCGCGGGAACGGAAGTGTCACAATCGCGTTCACGCGCATCGAGCATTGATGCTTGCGTTGGCTCCGCGTGTAGCTTTTTGGCCTGTCAAACAACGTCACATGACGCGTCGACGACTTCATTCGAAGGCGTCGGGCTAGCTTTCCCCCGCGCCGGCCGTCATGTCCCCTCTCCCGCTCGCGGGGGAGGGTTCAGGTGGGGGTAGCCGCAAGCGCCGACGTCACGTGGGGCGCCCCCACCCCGGCCCTCCCCCGCAAGTGCGGGAGAGGGAGCAGAGGTGCGTGCTTGCGCAGGCGAGCAAGTCCGCGACGGCGATGACGATAACAACCGCAGTGCCAATAGTGACGTCAGCCCCCCTGCCCCCCTATTAACCTTCATCCGCGGCAACTGCTTATCACGCCCGGCGATCGCGTATGTTGCATGCATCTGCCGTCATCGGATTTGCGCCATGATCACCGATCGCCGTCAATTGCTGAATGCCTCTGCGCTCGGTGCGGCCAGCGTTCTCGTCGCGACGAAGGCGCAGGCGGCGCCGCTGCCATCGGCGCTCGGTCGCGATGCAACACAATATGGCGTCCGCTCGAATACGCAGGACGACCAGACTCGCGCTTTGCAACGCGCCATCGACGACGCCACGCGGCTGCAGGCGCCATTGGTGCTGCCGCCGGGCAACTATCGCACGCAGGCCTTGAAGCTGGCCCGCGGCTCCCAGCTGGTCGGTATCCGCGGCGCCACGACGCTGACCTTTACGGGCGGCGGCGGCACGCTGCTGGAGGCACAGGGCGCCGATTATGTCAGCCTGAACGGTCTGACGCTCGACGGCAACTACGCCACGTTGCCGCCGCGTCGCGGGCTGGTGCAGTTCACGCAAAGCAATGCGATCCGGATCGACGACTGCACCATTGTCAAAAGCGGCAATGCCGGCATCTGGCTCGAACAATGTGCCGGCGCGCTGCGCGGCAATGACCTCTCCGACATCGGCACCACCGCCATCGTCTCCATCGATGGCAATGGGCTGCTGGTCGCTCAGAACACCATCGGCAACACCCGCAGCAACGGCATCGAGATTCTGCGCAGCGCGATCGGCGACGACGGCACGCAAGTGATCGACAACCGCATCGAGGACATCAAGGCCGGCCCCGGCGGCTCCGGACAATACGGCAATGCCATCAACGCATTTCGCGCCGGCAACGTCATCGTATCCGGCAATCGCATCCGCAATTGCGACTACTCCGCGGTGCGCGGCAATTCGGCATCGAACATTCACATCACCGGCAACAGCGTGTCGCAGGTGCGCGAGGTGGCGCTGTATTCCGAATTCGCCTTCGAGGGCGCCGTGATCGCCAACAACACGGTGGATGGCGCGGCGTTCGGCGTCTCCGTCTGCAACTTCAATGAAGGCGGACGCATCGCAATCGTCCAGGGCAATGTTATCCGCAACCTCATTCCGAAGCGCCCGATCGGCACCGCGCCGGACGACGATGCCGGCGTCGGCATCTATGTGGAAGCGGACGCGACGGTGAGTGGCAATGTGGTGGAGAATGCGCCGTCCGTCGGCATCCTCGCCGGCTGGGGCAAATATCTGCGCGACGTCGCGATCTCCGGCAATGTGGTGCGCAATGCCTTTGTCGGCATCGGCGTCTCGGTGATGCCTGGCGCCGGGACGGCGCTGGTCAGCAACAACATGATTTCAGGATCTGCACGCGGCGCCGTGGTCGGCCTCGATCACGCCAGACCGGCGACGCCCGACCTCACCGCCAAGGGCGCGCAAAGCTTTGCGCAGATCGCGCTGTCGGGAAATGCGGTGCGTTGAGGGAGGTGTCGATTCGAGGTGAATCGCACGTCTCTTAGCCGTCACCGCGATCGCATCGAAGCGCTGGCGAAGATCGACTCACATCGCCGCGCGCAGCATTGGATAGCGGGCAACGATGGCGTCTTGATCGAACAGATCGAGCGGTGTCAGCACCTGCAGCGTCGCGTCATCGCGCGCGGGGGATTGGCTCGGGATGACATCGCTGATGGCGAGATGCGGCCTGCGCGCGGCATCGCGATGATCCTCGAACGACAACACCTCGGCGTGATGCTCCGTGTTTGCCGCGGCCTCGGCGGCAACGACGTCGAGCGCAGCCATGCGCCGCTCGGCTGGCGGCGCAGTCCGGATCACAGGTGCCACAAAGATGCCGTCGGCCATGGCCTGCCAACGCGCCACAGCATCCTTGGCTTCCTGGATGTTGTCGAGGAAATCGGCCTCGTTGTGATAGCGGCGCCAGCGGCCGGTATCGAACAGCTCGGTCAGGTAAGCGAGACGCTGCTCGGCGAGATCGGCCCATCGGCGGGCGATATCGCGGGTCTTGGCTTCGCCGTGATCGGACGCAGCCGTCCGGGCAAACAGAGGATGCAGTGACATGTGCATGTCCGCGCAAGAGAAAAACGGAAGCAACGCAACAGAATCACTGAACAGTACTGGGCTACAATCTGTGGAAAAACGTCCACGGTCGAGCAAAATGTGTCCGGATTGAGACAATTTCCGGGCAGGCAGATTCAGCGTCGCGTCATTCATCCTCATCGAGCTGAGATGCGCAGACGGCGCCTCACCCGCTCTGGATTGGATCAAATTTGACCGAACCTGTTAGCGTACCGTTAACGCAAACATTCTTAATGCGTCGTTAACGCAGCTTTGGTCGCGCTGGAATTATCCGAGCGGCGCCATGGCGACAATGCGCAGGCGGCAGCATGGCGGCAAACGCCGCCGCTGAATTAGGGCGCCAGCACTGCCATGCCGACGATCTTCTCGTTCTCAAGACGTCGGATCAGGCCGGCAACCTGATCCTTGGTCATCGCCTGGCTGCCGAATTGAAGCCGGAACAAGCCATCCTTGTCGTTGCCGACGATCGTGCCCTGATAGGCATCCAGCAGCGCAGTGATATCGGACACTCGGGCCGTCGGTGCGAAGCGCACGATCAGACGGGTCGGGCCATCCGCGGCGGCGGCAGCGGGCGACGCCGACTGCATCGATCGGGTGGTGACGGCCGGCGCGCTGCGCGCGGCTGGCGCGGGTGCAATGCTCGGCGCGGCGGTCGGCGCAGCCCGTTCCTGCAGAGTGGGGCGACCACCGCCCTCCTCGCGCTGCATGACGATGCTGCCGATCACGCCGGCCTGCAGCATGATGGCGAGACAGCCGATGGCAGTGCCGGCCATCAGCGTGCGCGGCGTCAGCGACGCGAAGAAATTGGTGAGGCGCGCACCAAAGCTGACCGACCTCGACGTATCCACGCGGGCGGGCTCGGCATCGATGGCCGCAAACAGTTTCTGCATGGCGCGCCCGGACGGCGCGCCGAGGCTTTCGTTCAGCGCAATGGTCTCGGCATATTCTTCGCGGATGACGTCATATTGCCGTGCCAGATCAGCATCGCGTGCGAGCGCCTCGGTAACGCGCTGCGTGTCGCGCGCGTTGAGCGTGCCCGCGGCATGCCAAGGCAGCAGCGCTTCGATCTCCCCCGGCTCTTGCTCCGGCAATTTGTTGCTTATCGCCGTCATGGCCAGCCTCGTTCGATGCCGGCTGCCTTCAGCAGTTCGGCCAATTTCTTCCGCGCATAAAACAAGCGCGTTTTCACGGTATTCTCTGGAATTCCAACCAGCCCGGCCACCTCCTCCACTGACTTCTCGTGGTAGTAGACGAGGTCGATGATCTCGCGATGCTCTGCCGACAGCGACGACAGACAACGCCGCAATGCGTCACCCTTATCCTTCTTCTGGACCGTCACCTCCGGATCGTCGGACGTATCCTCGATCGCATTGGCGGTGGCATCGTCCAGTTCGGCATCCTTCCGCTTCCGCAATGCGGACAATGCCTTGAACCGCGTAATCGCCAGTAGCCAGGTCGAGACCGCGGAGCGCCCCTCGAACTTCCCGGCCTGGCGCCACACATCCAGGAACACCTCGCTGATAAGGTCCTCCGCCAGTTGTTCGTTCCGCACCAGCCGCAGGCCGAAGCGAAACACCCGGACGTGATGGCGCCCATAAAGTACCTGCATCGCAACGCGGTCGCCCTGCGCGATCCGGCCGATCAGGATGTCATCCGACGTCGCCTGGGTCGCGTTCACTGTCCGTCTCGCAAGGTTAGTCGGGTTGGATTCACAGGAGGTTCGACAAGCAAGGCAGAAATCTCGGATTAGGGCGGGCAACGGGCGGCCCATGGGCGGGATCGGTGCGCAGATGCCTCAACCCGGGCAGAGCGCGTGGATGGGTACCACAAAGTCGGCCGATTTCGAATAAGTTCACGTCATTTCACGAAGCGGTCTCGCGACGCCGTTAACAGTTGCGCGGCGATCGCGGGCCGTTTGCCAACTCCAACGATCTCGGTCTCGGTCTCGACAACGCCACGCGCAGGTCCGCTTCGGCGCAGATCCCGAAAACTCGACACGGCCACCCCGACATCAACACTAAATTTAAAGGCTTGGGAACCTAAAGTTCCGAAAATGAAACCTGGCGCATGTGATCGATGACGGCAACTTTCGCTTCATTATACGATGCTGCCAACGGCGACTTCGAAGCCGTCGAGGGCGAGCCGTTGCCGCTGCTGCGCGCACGCCGGTTGCGGCGACGGCGCCAGACACTGGCCGTGGCCGCCGCAAGCCACCTGATCAATCTCGCCTTGCTGGCGCTGTTCGCGGCCGCAGGCACGATTTCCGCCACAGTGCTCATCGCTTACGCCGTCTGCGCGTTCTGCAAGGTCGGCATCTTCACAACGATCTCCGAGAGCGGACGGGCCGACGGGTGGCAGGATCACTTTCTCGCGGGGCCCTACACGGCCGCAACCTGCGCGATGATGCTGGCCTTCATTTACGTGGCCCCTGCCGTCGCCGTCGTTTTCCTGTGCGCGTTTTTTCTGATCGCCAATGTCATTGCCTTCCGTGCCCCGCCGCTGCGTGGTGCCCTGGCCTTCGCGATGATGACAGCCGGCGTGGTGGCGGTCTACGCGCTGGCGGATCTGCCGATCACCTTGCCATCGACCACCCCGCTCGAGCGTGCCGGTACGCTGCTGGTGTTTACGGCGACCTTGGGTCGCATCATGTATATCAATGTGTTCGCAACCCGCATTCGCGACAGTCTGTATCGCCGCAGCGCAGCACTCGAAACCGCCTATAAGCGCATCGAGGAGCTTGCCGAAGCCGACGAACTCACCGGCGCACTGAACCGGCGTAGCATCATGAACCTGCTCGACGATCAGGTCGCGGATTACCGGATGACCGCCAAGCCCTGCACCGTGGCCCTGATCGATCTCGACAATTTCAAGCAGATCAACGACCGCTTCGGTCACCTGACCGGCGACGAAGTGTTGCGCACATTCTCCATCAGCATCTTCGCCAATATCCGAAGCACCGACAAGTTTGGCCGCTTCGGCGGCGAGGAATTTTTGCTGTTGCTGCCCGACACCAGCCATGACCGCGGCAACCGCATGCTCGACCGCCTGCGCGCCATCGTCGAGGAGCTCGACTGGAGCGCGCTGTCCGACGGCATGACCGTCACGATATCCGCGGGAGTGGCCTCGTTGCGCCCGAATGAAACATGTGAATCCGTGCTTGCCCGTGCCGACCTTGCCCTTTACGCAGCAAAAAATAGTGGGCGAAATCGGATCGCCGTCGCCTGACCTCTTTACGCGCGCGACATTCTGTTTGACTCCTGCGGCGACCACGAACGGGCGGCGGATCGACGCCTCCAGGATAGAGCCATGGTTTTCAAATCGCCATTGTCTGCCAATCTGCTCGACGAACTTCAAACCGCACTGGCGCACGGCAATGTCGCGCGCCGGGTCGATATGCTGCGCCGGGTTACGGATCTGTTCATCGATCATGCCGCCGACTATTCGGCGGCCCAGATCGCGGTGTTCGACGACGTGTTCGAATGCCTCATCAAGCACCTGGAAGCGGAAACCAAAGTGCTGCTCGCCGAACGTCTCGGCCCCGCGAGCGTTGCGCCGCCGCGTGTGGTTCATAGCCTCGCGTTCGACGATGCGGTCGAGGTAGCGGCGCCGTTGCTGTCGCAATCGAGCCAGCTCGACGATTTCGCCTTGATCGAAAATGCCCGCACCAAAAGTCAGGGCCACCTGCTGGCGATTTCGACGCGGCCGGTCTTGAGCGGCTCCATCACCGAAATACTGGTCGAGCGTGGCAACGACATCGTGGTCATCAGCACGGTCAACAATGACGGCGCGTCGTTTTCCGAGCGAGGCTATGAGCGGCTGGTCGAACGTGCCGAGGGCAACAGCGACATCGCCACCTGCATTGCACGGCGGCCGTCGATCCCCCGCCACCATCTGCTGAAGCTGATCAACCGGGCGTCTGCGTCGGTGCGCGCGCGGATGGCTGCGGCCAATCCCGCGCTGACCGATGCCATCTCATCGGCGCTGCAGACGGCGACACGGCAGGCACGCTCCGACCCGGCCGCCATGAGCGAAGAAGCGGCGATCTCTCACGAACTGGTCCGCCTGCTCGCCAAGGATGGCCGCCTCGACGAGAACGAAGTGCTGAAATTCGCCGCCAATGACAAATTCGATGAGACCAATGCAGCGATCGCATGTCTGGCGCGCATTCCCGTGCAGGTGGTCGAAGCCATGATGATCGAGGCGAGCAACGAAGGCATCCTCATCCTGTCGAAGGTCGCCAATTTTTCGTGGCCGACCGTCAAGATGATCATCGACATGCGACAGCGACTGGCGAACCAGCCGCTATCGGACAACGGGGCCGATCGCGAAACATATGAGCGCCTGCGTCCTTCGACCGCCCAACAGGTGCTGCGCTTCCATCGCATGCAGCAAGCGAGCGCGGACTCCTCCGTCGCATGAAGCACCGTCTCGATGAGACGCTCGCGCACTATCTGAGCCGCTTTGCCCCATCACCGCAACGCCAATTGCGCTGAGCTGCCATTCGCCCAGCAGGCATCGACTTGTCCGCGTGCACGGCGTTAGTGATGCCCGTCGCGGCGATCAACGCCGCACAGATCTGACGAAGACAGGGCGGACTCCATGCGTGTCTTAATTACCGGCGCCGATGGCTTCATCGGCAAGACGCTCACCGCAGCATTGCTCGAGCGCGGCGTTCTTAAGAATTCCGGCGGCCACAGCGAGCGGATCGACGAGATCATGTTGCTCGACACTGCGCTGTCTGCAACGTCCGATCCACAACTGACCTCGATCCAGGCCGATATCTGCGATCCCCACACGCGCGCGAAGATTGCCGCGTGGCAGCCGCACAGCGTGTTTCATCTCGCCGCCGTGCTCACAACCGCCGCGGAACAGGATCCGGCGGCAGCGCTCGCCATCAATGTGTCGTCGCTCGCTGATCTCATCGATGCCGTCGGCAACACCGCCGCCCCGCCCCGCTTCATCTTTCCGAGCTCGATCGCCGTGTTCGGCGGGTTGCTGCCCGATAACGTGGACGACGATCATCTGCAGAAGCCGCAGACATCTTACGGCACCCACAAGGCCATTGCCGAACTGATGCTGGCGGATGCCACACGCCATGGTGCGATCGATGCCCGCGCGCTGCGGCTGCCGATCGTGCTGGTGCATCCGGGGCCGCCGACCGACTCGGTGTCGGACCGCATCGCCGCCATCGTGCGCGACAGCGTTGCCGGCAGACCGGCGGTATGTCCGCTGCGTGAAGATACAAAGGTTCCGGTGGTCTCGGTGGACACGGTGGTGCGCAACCTGATCACGCTGCACGATGCCGATACGGCTGCGCTGCGCGGCAAGCGCGCGCTCAATCAGCCGGCCTTGACGGTGAACATGGCGGATATCGTCGATGCGCTGAACATCGTAACGGAGGTTGCTCCACGCGTGAGCTTCGCGCCCGATCCGGATCTCAAGAAAATCGTGGATGGCTGGCCGAAAGGCTTCATCTCGACCCGCGCCCCATCGGTGGGCGTCGTCGCCGATAAGACCTTCGACGAGATCATCATGAGCTATCAGCGGCATCTGGGAATCGATGGGAAGGCGCAGAAGCAGATCACTTCTCCCTGAAAGCCCGGTGCATCTGATCGGCCATCGGTTTTGTGAGATACGATAGGAGCGTGCGTTCGCCGGTCCGGATGAAAACCTCCACCGGCATGCCCGGCATCAGGCGCGTGCCATCCAGTCTCGCGATCTGGTCCTGCCCGATCGCGATGCGAACCAAAAAATAGGTCGGCCCGGTCTTGTCCTCGCGGGAAACGTCGGCGCCGATTCGTAACACTTCGCCGTCGATCTCAGGCGTGGTGCGCTGGTTGAAATTGGTGAAGCGCAACACGGCGGTCTGGCCGAGCTTGACCTGATCGATCTCCTGTGGCGGCACCCGGGTCTCCACGATCAGACGATCGCTATCGGGAACAATGGTCATCACCGTTTCACCCGCGGCGATGACGCCGCCTTTGGTGTGAACGTTGAGGTCGTGCACGACGCCCGCCTGCGGCGCACGCAGGTCCAGCTTCTCGGCCTGATCGCGAGCCGCGACTTTCTTCTCGACAGTTTCGGCATATTTGGCGCGAATATCGGCGAGCTCGCGGGCAACATCGCTTCGGAAATCCTGATCGATCTGCATGATCTTCAGCTCGGTCTCGGAAATCTTGCCCTTGGCCTGGGCGATCGCCGCGGTGAGTTGGCCCTTCTCGCCGAGCAATCGTGCGGAATCGCGCTGCAGCGTCACCAAACGCGTGATCGAGACCAGCCTCTGCTCCCACAATTGCTCGACGCCGACCAGTTCTTTGCTGAGCAATACCGATTCCTGTTGCTTGGCTGTGAGTTGATCCTGCAGACCGGTGATTTGCTCCTTCAATTGCGAGACCTGTTCGCGCAACTGATGGCGCTGACCATCGGACGCGTCGCGCCGGATCTGGAAGAAGCGACGCTCTGCAACCATGATCGCGTGCGCCGGTGAATCATCAGACAGTGTGGCGATCTCGTCGGGAAACAAAACCTCGATACTGCCGTCGCGCTCGCTTTGCAGTCGTGCTCGGCGCGCCTCGAGCTCCCAAAGACTTTTAGTAACGGCGGACAGATTGGCCTGTGCGACGGTTTCGTCGAGGCGGATCAGCAGATCGCCGGCATCGACCCGCGCGCCCTCTGTCACCAGCAGGCTTTTCACCACGCCGCCAGCGGGATGCTGTACTTTCTTCACGCTGGACTCGACTACCAACGCGCCGTTCGAGATGATCGCGCCGGACATATCAGTCGCCGCACCCATGATGCCCATGCTGGCGACCATGAAGACCGCAGCGCCGGCTACTGCCATCATGTGATGCCGGATCGATTGCCTGGTTTTGACAGCCTTGTCAGTCATGGGCCACCGCACGTTTTCGGCTAGCGCGTTTCGGAGCCGGCGGTGCGACCGGCTGGGCCGGTGGTGCTGCCTGTTTCGGCGCAAGCATCGGCAAGACCGCATCGGTGGTGCCGAAGGCCTGCTGTCGGCCTCCATTCAGAACCAGCAGATGATCGACGACCGACAACAGCGCCGGCCGATGCGCGATCACCACGACGATGCCGCCGCGCTGCCGCACCGCGGCGATGGCGCGTACCAGGGCACGCTCGCCTTCGCTGTCGAGATTGGAATTGGGCTCGTCGAGCACGAGCAAAAAAGGATCGCCATACAGCGCCCGCGCCAATGCGATACGCTGGCGCTGGCCGCCGGACAGCATCATGCCGCCATCGCCCACTTCCGTTTCATAGCCATTCGGCAATCGCAGAATGAGATCGTGCACGCCGGCTTGCCGCGCCGCGGCGAGCAGGCGCTCGGCATCGAGTTCAGCGGCAAAGCGCGAGATGTTCTGCGCAACCGAGCCGCGAAACAGCGCAACGTCCTGCGGCAGATAGCCGAGTGACGCACCGAGCGCGAGCGGGTCCCATTGCGCCAGCGCCGCGCCGTCGATGCGGATCACCCCGCGCACCGTCGGAACGATGCCGACCAGCGCGCGTGCCAGCGTGGATTTACCGGAGCCACTCGGACCGACCACCGCCACCGCACTGCCCGCCTGCAAGGCAAAGCTCACGTCATGCAGCACCAGTGCTTCCGTGCGCGGGATCGCGAGGCTGACCGCATTCACCTGCAGTTGCTGCACGGGCTTCGGCAGATCCAGCGCGACTTTCTTCGCGGGAAGAGAAGCCAGCCCTTCGCTCAACCGCTCGAAGCTGGCGCGTGCGGCGATGAAGCCGCGCCAATTGGCAATGGCGAGTTCGATCGGCGCCAGAGCGCGGATCGACAGGATCGTCGCGGCTAGCATTACGCCGGGCGTCGCCTGCTGATTGATGACGAGCCACGCACCCAGGGCCAATACGCCGGATTGCAGGATCATCCGTAAGAACCGCGACGCGCTGCCGAAGCTGCCCGTCAGATCGGACGTGACGCGCTGGCCATCGAGAAAAGCGTCAGTACGCGATTCCCAGAGTTCGCCCATGCGCTTGGACATGCCCAGTGCATGCACAACCTCCGCGTGGCTGAAGACGGTCTCCGCCATGCTGCGCCGCGCCGCTGCGAGGCTGACCAACGCCTGGGTCGGGCGGCGACCGAACGTTTCCGACGCCCAGGTGATGACGCCGAGCATGATCGCGCCCGCAGCGACAGCGAGCCCCATCAGCGGGTGAAACAGCGTGCAGACGATGATGTAAAGCGGCGTCCATGGCAGATCGCAGGCGGCAACCAGACCGCTGCCGGACATGAAGCTGCGCAGCGTATCGAGATCGCGGATGTTCTGCAGGCCATCACCGCCAGGTGTCTTCAGCGCCTGATGTTGCACGCAGGCGAACACGTCGCCGCGGATCGCTTGATCGAAGCTCTCGCCCATACGGGCCAGCAGGCGGCTGCGCATGGCATCGACCGCGGCCTGGACCGACAACAGCAGCGCCGCGATTAGCAGTAGTCCGATCAAGGTCGACAGGCTGCGGCTCGGCAACACGCGATCATAGACCTGCAGCATGAAAAGCGGGCCAACCAGCATCAGCAGGTTGACGATAAAGCTCGCCCCCGCAACGGCGATCAGCGCGAATCGGATGTCGCCAAGGGCTGAACGGAGGGGCGCTGGCAAAGCCGACGGTCGAAAACGCGGACCACTCATTGACATCCTCTCGGCTGACGCACCGGGTGATGGGGGATGTGCTCGAAAAGAACGGGAGAGGCATTGCCTCTCCCGTTCGCTGCGGATCACAGGATGTGCGCGCTGTGCAAATCGAGGATGCCGTGGTCGCCCGTGAGCGACGTAACGTTGTCGGTCAGCACCGCAATATCGAGGGGGGCGTTCAACGGTGTCGATGCAGCGTTGCCCGACGCGATATCGCCGTTCAGCAGACCGCCGCCCAGTCCGTGTCCGAGCCCGTCGGCCAGCCCGTGTCCGCCGAGCAGGCCGCCGACAAGGCCATCGCTGCCCGCGCCGCCGAGGCCGGGGACATCGATGATACCGCTGCCGGTCAGCACGCCGAGATCGAGCAGTTGCGGACCATTCGGACCGACATCGACGGCATTCACGCTGGCGGTGTGGGTCTGATCAGGCGTGGCCAGCAGATCGAGTCCGAGCCCGTTGCTCATCGCGGGGCCGAGATCGACATCGATCAGATGCCCCGAGGAGGAGCCGGTGATGCTCCCCACCGTGCCACCCAGCAATCCGCCGCCGAGGCCAGCGAGCACATCACTGCCAACGCCGCCGTTGCCGCCATTGAGATCGAGCAACGGCAATGTCTGCAGGCTAGACGTGAGACCGTTGACAAGTTCGGGGACGGGATTGAGCGGATCATTGCCGTTGAGCACGGCGCCGACCACACCGATGGTGCCGTGCAGCGTATCGCCGAGATCGCCACCGATCTGGCCGATCACCTGATCGAGCCCGCCATTGAGCAGTGTCGACGGCGCGTTGACGACATCGGTGATGAGGTTGGTATGGCCATCATCGAGCGCGGGCGGGACAACCCCGGTGGTACCGAGGCCGATCGTTTCGCCGAGATTAGTGACGGCATGCAGGATATCCGAGGTGCCGCTGGTGTGGCTGAATCCCTCGATCTGCGCATGCACATCCTTGATCAGGATATTGGTTGCGTCGAATATCGGCTGCGCGCCGCCGCTTTCACCGGCCAGAGCGAGTTGGGACGGTGTACCGAGATTCAGAATGTCGCCGATGCCGAGCAGATTTGACGTGTGGCTGCCGAGCGCTCCATCGACGATGCCGGTGACGGGATCGAGCAGACCTGCCGTGACGAGCTGTTCTTCGCCAGTCGCCGCGGGCGTTCCGGCATGCGTGGGGACATCGGCGTCAGCCGTATTCTCGCCAAGCAAAGCATTAAGCGAAAGTGGCAGAGCGCTGGCGCCGTGGGTGTCGTTGAGCAGCGCCGTCGAGCCGGCCAGAACTTCAACCAGCCGGTTGGTATCGTTTCCGTTCAGTAAGGTCGCCATCTGTGAACTCCATGTAGCAGACACGGAGTAAAAACGGACGTTTTCGCTGCTAGTTGCGGATATTATGGTACCTACGGTCCGGTTAGGTAACGATCGCCTACGGCAATCGGATCGAGTTTTTGAAAGTCTTACTTAGCTGGAACGCATGCTGCGACGCACATACTTCAATATCGCAACACGCGTGCACCGGCGAATGCGCCGAGCGCCGTCACGCAGATGGTCGCCAGCGTGTACCAGACGGCAACGAACAGCGGCGAGTCGTCCACGCAATGCGCGGCATAGATCGTAGCAGCAAAGCCCGAAGACATGAGCCCTGCCAAAGCTCCAGCTAGCGCTGGATGCGACGGCGCCCCGTGCCGAAGTGCGAACAATGCAGCGCCGAGGATGGGCAATGACAGCAGCGAGATGGCCAGCGTGCAAAGTCCTGCGTTCTTGCCGACCACACGCATCATCATCGGCGTGCGCTGCGGCAGCATCATTTCGGTGATGACGGCACCGACCAGGATGAAGGGCGACAGCAGCAGCATCCACGCCCAGCGCCCCAGTGAGGCCTCGGGCCGCGACAGATGCACGCTGATAACGATGGCCGGTATCGCCAGCGCTAACGCCACCACGAATTTCAGATCGAAGAACGGATTGCGCATCGCCGCCATGAAATCGGGGCGCAGCCCGAGCGTGACCAGCATCATCGCTGCCATCACCGGCAGCGTCACCAGCAGGGCCATGGCGAGCTGCGTGCGCACCGGCTGGGGCTGGTGTTGGTTATCGGCGGCCAGCGCCAGGATCAGTCGATCGGTCTCCATGGTCAATCCTTCCGCAGCTTCGCTGCCAGGCTCGCGAGCCCACGATGCAGGGCGACGCGCACATTCCCTTCGGTCATCGACAGCTTGTCGGCCGTCTCGCGGATCGAGGCGTTCTCGACCGCGATCGACTGCAGCACGTCGCGCTGGCGGGGCGAGAGATCGCCGAGATGACTGGCGATATCCACCGTCGGCAACGGTTCCTCCGGCGGCTGACTCGGCAGCGTCTCCGAAAAATCGTCGATATCGACGAAGATGCGGCGACCGCGCTTACGCAGCGCGTCGATCAACTTGTTGCGCGCGATCGCAAACAGCCACGGCGCGAAGGCAGCATTCGAATCCCAGGTGTGCCGCTTCAGATGCACTGCGATCAAAATCTCCTGAACGATATCCTCGGCCTGATCGGGCGGCTGTCCGGCCCGCGCCAGACCCTGCCGCGCACCGGCGCGCAGGACGGGCGTGATCGACTTCAGCAGGCGGTGATAGGCCGCGCCGTCCCCGGTATTGGCCGACCGCATCAGACCGGTCCATTCGTCGTCACGTCCGCGCACACGCGCTCCTGAATGCAGTTCGGCGGCCAAACCCGGGTGTTACATCGGCTCGCCGATGATCACAGAACCGTGACCGCACCAGCCAAGCACCATGCGAAGAGGGTTCGCCATCGCGGCTCATAGCACCTTTAGGGGTCCTAATCCCAGTGTTCGGGCGGCTGTCCGGCACAATCATGGCACCAACCAGCGCGAAGATTCCGTTTTTCTGCCGCCATGTGGTCACGCGCGCAGGGTCCTTTGACGCCGATTGAGGCAGACACCCTCGGGAGACCACGATGAGACTTTACACCACCGGGCGCGCTGCTTGGATCGTTGCCGCAGGATTGTGGGCGTTCGCAGTCCTTAACCCCGCTACCGACGCCCGTGCCCAGGCCGCCGCTGAGGCCCCCGACCAGGCTACGGCTGTTGGCTCCGCCATCGGCGTCGCTGCCGAAATCGCCCCGCCGACCCGCCTCCACCCTAAATCTTCGAGCAGCAAATCCCGCAAGACACAACGCCAGGCGAAGGCGAAAAAACCGGCCAGGCAGGAAGCTGCCAAAGCCGATGATGACAAGGCGGGTGACCTCAAGACTGATGTTTCCAAGGCCGATGATACCAAGGTCGATATCAGCAAATCCGACCAACCCCAGTCGGATCAGGGCAGCAGCATATCGCCCGCCATCGCCAATGCGAACGCCCAGTGGCCGAGCGACGCGAAGCCCACCGCCAACTACAATACGTCCACCCAGGCCGGGAACGTGTTGAGCAAGATGGAAGCTCAGCCCGAGCAAGCAACGCCGCCGGCCGCCGAGGACAGCGCGGCCGCACCCAATGTCGTTGCCGCCGACCAGCTCAACGAACTCGATCGTGCTGCCGAGGACAAGCCAGCGCTGACGCTCGCCAAGGCGACCATCGACACGCCGCCTGCATCGGCGGCTGCCGCGACAGCCGAGAACAACACGCCGTGGGAGCAGACCTCGGTGATCGGCAAGATCTTTATCGCGCTCGGCGGCGTGCTGACCCTGGCCTCCGCGGCGCGGATGTTTATGGCTTGAACCACATCCGGTGAGCGGGCAAATTGCGCGCGGGCGCCGGATCCGGTGGCCGCAAGCAACGCATTCGCGGGATGAAACATGAGCAGCTTCGAACACATTCTCGTCGAGCGCAAAGGCGCCGTCGGCATCGTGACCCTGAACCGCCCGAAGATGCTGAATGCGCTGTCGTTCGGCGTGTTCGCCGAGATCAAGACCGCCATCGACGAATTCGAAGCCGATGATGCCGTCGGTTGCATCGTCGTCACCGGCAGCGAGAAAGCATTTGCCGCCGGCGCCGATATCAAAGAGATGCAGCCGAAAAGCTTCATCGATATGTATGCGAAGGATTTCACGCAGATCGGTGGCGACCGCGTGGCAACCTGCACCAAGCCGACCATCGCCGCCGTGTCCGGCTATGCGCTCGGCGGCGGCTGCGAACTGGCAATGATGTGCGACATCATCATTTGTTCGGACACCGCCAAATTCGGCCAGCCTGAAATCACCCTCGGCACCATTCCGGGCATCGGCGGCACCCAGCGCCTCACCCGCGCCATCGGCAAATCGAAGGCGATGGATCTCTGCCTCACCGGCCGCATGATGGACGCCGCCGAAGCCGAGCGCTCCGGCCTGGTCAGCCGCGTCGTCGCGGCCGACAAGCTGATGGAAGAAGTGCTGGCCATGGCCGAGAAGATTGCCGCCATGTCGCGCCCGGTGGCATCGATGGCCAAGAGTGCCGTCAACCGCGCGCTCGAAACATCGCTCGCCGAAGGCCTCAAGGTGGAGCGCGATCTGTTCCATGCCACTTTCGCGCTCGACGATCGCAGCGAAGGCATGGCCGCCTTCATCGAGAAGCGCAAGCCGGTGAACAAGAATCGCTGACGACGTTCGCGCGCCATTCACCTCTCCCACCGGGACGAGGTGAATGGCGTCATTGTCAGGTCGATCTTTCGACCATCGATGATCTATCGGCTGCGCTTCAGGGCGCCCTTCACCAGCCAGCCATAGACGCGTTCCTGCATGGTGGCGGGGTTGTCGAGTTGAAGCCGTGCCAAACATGCCTCGTCTGCTGCATCGCTTGCGCTGGTCAGTCCATCCCAGAACAATCCTGCGAGCTGCGACGGGGTCTTCACTGCCGAACTCAACAACTGCAGCGCCGGCATCAATCGTTGCTCGACCTCGGTGAAGTCGCTGCCGAATGGAAAGGCTGGCAACAAGCCTGCGTCGCGCGCCGGCTTCAGCGCTGCAGCGACCCGCTCCGGCGTATTATCGCGATGGTCAGCCGCAATTTCGAAATGCTTCGGCAATTTACCGGCGTCCTTGGCCTGCCGCATCAGCTCCGGTTGAAAACGTGAGTCGGCGATTCCCAGCATCGCTGCGATCGTGTCCGCGTCGGATTTACCGCGCAGATCGGCAATACCGTACTCGGTGACGAACACATCGCGCAGATGCCGCGGGATGGTCTGATGGCCATAGGACCAGCGGATATTCGATGACGGCACCTTGCCTGCCCGCATCGATTCCAGTGTCAGGATCGAGCGCGCGCCATCGAGCGCGAAAGCCTGCGCGACGAAATTATACTGACCGCCAACGCCGCTGATCACCTGCCCGTCGTCAAGGCCATCGGAGATCGCAGCCCCCATCAGCGTCGCCATCATCGTGTTATTGACGAAATGCGCCGCGACGCGTGCATGGCGCTTGTCGGCCTCCTCCCCATACAGTTCGTTGGTGAAGGACACTGGCTTCATCTGGATCTTCGCCAGCCGCTCCGCCGGCATGTCGCGTAAAGCTGCGTAGAACGCGTTCGGTCCAAGAAAGAACGCGGCGTGCAGCACGGCATCATCGACCTCACGCTTCAGGATGCCGGCGTCGATCAAGCCGAGAAATGCCTCGAACAGCATTTCGCTGACGCCGTAGAGGCCCAGCGCGAACGGCGCATCCTGAACGGTGGCGGCGGGCGACAATCGATGCATCACGGCCTTGAAGGTCGCATTGTCGCGATGACGGACGATCAGCCCCTGCGCCAACGCATCGCCGATCTGCCCGATTCCGATCTGCAGCGTGCCGCCGTCGCGGATCATGCCGGCGGTATGCAGGCCGATCGCATATTTGGTGTCGCTAACCGGCTCCGACGGTGGTGCAAACAGCGGGAAATCGGCATCGGGACTGTCCAGCACCGCGTGAAATTGATCGCCGGACAGATCGCCCTGCCCCGGCATGAACGGAAGCGCAGAATTCACCTGCCCGATGAGTTTGAAGGAGGCACGCCCCTCGGCGCGTGCGCGCAGCAGGTCGAGCGTCGTATCTGTGTTGCAGCTCAAGCTGTAGCGCGCGACGCCATCGACCACGCGCTTGGCGACGAGCTGCGTGATAACATTGAGACCGCGTGCAAGCAGATAAGACGCGGCATGGGTGTAGTTCGCGGAGATATAGTGCTGCTGCGCATCGGCCACGCGCAACCATTTGCCGGCAAGAAAGAAGAACTCGTTGACCTGAATATTCGGAGGCAGCGTGCCGGTGCGGATCGCGTCGGCATATAAGAGATCGGGATAGCCGCCAAACAGCCGATCGATTACCGGAGCGATGAAACGCTTCTCCAGTTCGTTCGTGGGGCGCGGTTTCTCCAGAGTCAGTGCCGTAAAGAAAGTGAGGTCGATACCGCGGTCGGATGCGGCGCGCCGGTACAGCGCGTTGACGATGTGATTGGCCTTGCCGAGCCCAAGCGGCAATCCGACCACGAGGGTGGTGCCGACGTCGCGGATGATATCCTCGACGATGGCATCGGGGTCGGCGAAAATGTCTGGCATAACGATTCCAAGCGTGGCGCAAACCGGAGATAGATACCGTTTCGCGACTCAGCGCGAATGTGCCCATCATGCAACAGGCATGCTCCAAGTGCGCGGTCACGTCGTCGCATTCCATCCCCCGCCCGATGGCGCTAGGTTCTTGAAGAAACAGCAGGATCAGTGCTTCGAATTGTGCTGTGGGGAACGCATGAACGCAGGGCGCTTCATCGCCGGAAGGTTTGCCACCCTTGGCATCGCCCTCTAAACATACGATTGGATGTCAGCGGGGGCGGATATCCGAAGATCGCTTTGGGACCAAATGACCAGTCATCGCGTAACAATGGGTCGCGTCGCACGGAACGTGCTTCGGACGGGAACAGCGTTGGGACTATTCGGCTGCAGCGTTTTCGCCGTTGCGGACGCACGCGCCGAAACGATTTCCGAGGCACTCGTCAAAGCCTATCAGACCAATCCACAGCTCAACAGCGAGCGCGCGCGCCAGCGCGCGACTGATGAAAACGTCCCGCAGGCTATGGCGGGGTACCGACCGCAGGTCGCCGCAACGCTCAGCTACGGCCTGCAGGCCGTGCGCAACCTGCTCCCCGACAACACCGTCCAGGGTGCGACCCTGAAGCCGTGGACGATCGGCGTCACCGTCACCCAGACGCTCTATAACGGCAACAGGACGGCCAACAGCGTCCGCATTGCGGAGTTTCAGGTGCAGTCTGGCCGCGAGGCGCTGCGCAATGTCGGCCAAGGCGT